>JBEKST010000228.1:0-5053 GCA_049516815.1 Bacteroidales bacterium
ACCTCCGGACTGGAAATGTCACAGAACTCCATGCGTTTGTCATGGACAAGGGAAGAAGTTGATCAGAGGTTGCACACCATCATGACCAATATTCACCAGAGCTGTGTTAAATATGGAACAGAAGCTGACGGATTCATCAACTACGTTAAAGGCGCCAATATTGCCGGCTTCGTAAAAGTAGCAGATGCTATGTTAGCTCAGGGACTTGTTTGATGAATGTTTTCATCCTGATTGAAAAAGGGACACAATTTAGTGTTCCTTTTTTTTCCCCCAATAACATTTCCTTTTTTGTCGTTAAAGTCCTGGCTCATGGACATAAACCCCAGGACAATTCCGATAACTATCAGAACCGGATTCCTGTTTACGACAGGCAGTGGTCATAAAATTTGTGTTTCACGAATAATATCAATTTGATGGTATGAAGAATTAAAAATTTAAAAAAAAACTTCTTTCATCATAGTTCATATTAACTCTATTATATTTGTATAATTATTCAATCTTTTAATTGGAAACATTTATGCAGGAAAAAACATGCAGTCATCATTGGGAAATGATCAATGTTCAATCCGGTTTTATTATCACGGAGAATTGTTTCAGATGCAATAAAACATCCACCTATTTTTCCTTTGAGGAAAGACCTCCATTAGAAGAATACCGCGATGGGGAACATTTCTGGAATATTATGGAAAGTGCACAATCGTTCCGTTTTGATTTGAAGTGCAGCAACTGTGACAAAATTATTCAATTCGGGGAATTATCAGGCTTGATGATGTGTACCGGTTGCGATGAGAAATGTGAAATCGCTAAATTGATGAAAAAACTGGAGAAAGAACGTACCTGGGTTTATGTAGCTTTTGGATTTTTTCCCGTAACAGAAAGAAAACAAATAAGCACCGAAAAAATTTCTATCCTCGAGGAATATTTCAACCAGAGACGAAAATCTTCAAGATCGAAGATAAAAATTGTCTCTTCTGAAAAGATTGAGAACATCGCTACATGTTATGCTGAATTGATCAAGGACGTTGGTATGCTATCCTTAACACCACCAGAAAAAGAATGACATTTAAAATTCAAAATATCAAACAACAAGGAGAATAACAATGAAACTTCAGGAAATTATTGAAAAACTATCGCTCAAAGCTCTCACAAATGTAGAGGACAAAGATGTATCGGGTGTTTTTATTTCCGATATGCTTTCTGATGTTATGAGCAGTGCGCAGGCCGGAAATATATGGCTTACGGTCCAAACGCATAAAAACATCGTATCCGCTGCCAACCTGATCGATATCTCAGCGGTACTAATAACTTACGATAAAAAGGTGCCGGATGATACCATTGAATTGGCAAACCGTTTTCATGTGATCATTTTAAGCAGCCCGTTATCAAGTTTCCAATTAGCAAGCAAGCTGGTTGAAGCAGGATTAAAATGAGAAGATTCATAAAAAATGCCAGAGGATCGGTATCATAATATTGAATTTGAAAAAATAAAAGAGTCGTTACAGGCTAAAATCATCGTTGGAGATAATAATTCCGGACAATATGTATCGGGTATATATGCCTCCGATTTGATGAGCGATGTGCTGGCATATGGTAAGTCGGGTGCTGTCCTTTTAACAGGTTTGAATACCATTCAGGCAGTAATTTCTGCTTACATGGCTGAATTCAAAGGAATAATTTTCATCAGAAGTAAAGTCCCTGATGAGGAAGTACGAAAATTCGCAGAAGAAAAAGGCCTGGTTATTCTTTCGACAGATGCCGACATGTATGAGGCCTGTGTAAAAATCGCCAACATTGAAGGGGCGGTTCCCACTACGAAAGATATTACAGACCCGACAAAAAAAGCAGAAAATTTCACGGTATATAATTTCAAGATTGACGGGCAGGATTTTGCAAGCGCAGGAATGGTTTCGACCCAAGTCAAAGCAATTCTTAAGTCAATCGGATATGAATCTCAACTTATCCGGAGAGTGGCCATATCGACTTATGAAGCAGAAATGAATGTCGTTATGCATGCAAAAAGAGCGGATGTAAAATTAACAGTTAGTGATAAAGAAATTGACGTAATTATTGTTGATGAAGGAAAAGGAATTGATGACATCGAACTTGCAATGAAAGAAGGTTATTCAACAGCGACGGAAGAACAACGTGCTATGGGTTTCGGAGCCGGTATGGGACTGCCGAATATAAAGAAAAATTCCGATAAACTTAATATTGAAAGCAAAGTTAATCAGGGGACTATAATTGAAACTATATTTTATGTGAAATGAAATATTATCATTCACATGTAATTATTCCCGAAAAATGCAGCGGCAGGATGAAATGCATCAAAGCCTGCCCTACTAAGGCCATAAGGTTAAGACATGCTAAAATTACTTACTTCGATGACCTTTGTGTTGATTGTGGTGCATGTATTAATGTCTGTCCGGAGAAGGTGTTTATTCCGGTGATTGACGAGATAAATGACTTCGAAAAATTTGAATTCAAGATTGCCATACCTTCACGAACGCTTTACACACAATTCGGATTGAATATTCATCCCATACAGGTCCATCATGCGTTGAAAAAGATCGGCTTTGACGCTGTTGTTGATACTTCCAAAGTAAGCCATGAAATGAGTTTTGTTATCTCTGAACATCTTAAAACCAATCCTGAGGTCAAGCCGATAATCAGTTCATTTTGTCCATCCTTAATCCGACTTATACAGGTCAACTATCCCAATCTGATGGGACTGATCTCCACATTTGATGTACCACGGGAAATAACAGCAAAGGAATCCAAGAAGAAATATGCTACGGAAAAAGGTATCAGTATAAATAAAATCGGCGCTATTTTCATATCACCATGTCCCGCTATGGTTGTTTCAATCAAGCAACCTGCTGAAAAAGAAAAATCGTGGATCGACGGCGCAATTGCAATAAAAGACATTTATAACATCATTCTTCCCGAAATAATAAAGACACAAGGGAATCAGGAATCAGGAGAAACTGATGAATATTTTTTTTATGGTAAAGGTTGGGGAGAGATAGATTATGTACCAAAATATATGGATTCGGAAAGATGCCTGTCGATCACCGGGATTGATAATATTATGATGTTACTCAATGATATCGAAGATTCAAAGTTGAGAAATGTTGATTATATCGAAGCATTTACCTGTACCCAGGGGTGTATCGGTGGCTCATTCTGCTTTGAGAATCCCTATATCTCAAGACACCATTCTATTATGCTCGAGAAAAGATATAGCGAACCTATTGCTTTTGATGAAACTGAAATCCTGGAAAAATATAAAGAGAAATATTACTTTTTGGGACACCAGGTCTTGCCAAGACTTACAAGATCTTTGTCTATTGATATAGCTACATCAATAAAAAGAATGAAACAAAAAGAAAAAATCTATTTAAAACTTCCTAAAAAAGACTGTGGTCTGTGCGGAGCGCCAACTTGCGAAACATTCGCCCAGGATTGTGCACAGGGTGAAGCTGATCTTACTGATTGTATTTTTTTCAAACCAGGTTCCCACTAAAAAGAGGAGAGGTAATGGAATCAAGTAACATTTCTTTTTCAGAAATTTTTAAAATGTATCCGGTGGAAGAAGGAAGTTTAATTCCCCTCCTCCAAACATCTCAGGCAACATACGGGTACATATCGGGGGAAATTGTAGAGGCCATTGCCGGTTATTTAAAAATGACTGAAAGCCAGGTTTTTGGTGTGGCCTCATTTTATTCTCAGTTCCGGTTTACCGAACCGGGAAGGCATTCAATCAGTGTATGCCTGGGTACCGCGTGTCATGTTAGCGGAGGAGCAACTTTAATGGAAACTTTCGAGAGAGAAATGAATATCAAACCAGGGGAATGTACCCCCGATAAAAAATTTGACCTGAATCGTGTTGCCTGCCTGGGATGTTGTGCGTTAGCTCCCGTTGTAAAGATTGATAACGACATTCATGCCAAAGTAAATATTATCAAACTAAAGGAAATGTGGGGCAGATATGAATAACTTCACCAAACTCCAAAAGAAAAGTTCTGTTGAATGGAATGCTTTACTCAACCCGGAAGAGCCTGTCATCTATCTGGGGATGGCTTCATGCGGTAAGGCTGCAGGTGCCGATAAAGTTAAGCAAGCCATATTAAATACGCTCAGAGAAATTGACCGGCCGGCAAAATTGATCGAGGTGGGCTGTATAGGAACATGCTATCTCGAACCTATCATGGATATCACCGCTTTCGGGAATCCCCGTGTTTCTTTCGGGAATGTTGATGAAAAATTTGCCGAGTCAATTATTCGCAAATACTTGCTTGATAAAGAGTGTCATAAAGGTAAGGTTTTGGGGTATCTCGGATCCAAATCTTTCGACGGCATCCCTGGTTTATTTGAACAACCGATGCTGAAATCACAGATACGGATTGTAACAAAGAATTGTGGACTTATTGATCCTGAAAATATCAACCATTACATAGCAAACGACGGATATAAAGGGTTATTAAACGCACTTGAGAAAACGCCTGATGAGGTTATTGAAGAAATAACGATCGCAGGTCTTCGTGGAAGAGGGGGCGCAGGATTCCCGACCGGTATTAAATGGCGAACCTGCAGGAATACCCAGGCAGATAAAAAATATTTGATCTGTAATGCAGATGAAGGCGACCCCGGTGCATTTATGAACCGTTTGCTGATCGAAAGCGATCCGCATGCAGTGCTCGAAGGAATGCTGATCGCGGCATATGCCATCGGCGCCACACAAGGATACATATACATCCGGGCGGAGTATCCTCTTGCCATTGTCCGGTTGCAGCATGCCTTAAAACAAATGGAAGAATACGGATTGATCGGGAAAAGGATACTCGGTTCAAAATTCTCATTCGATATTAAAATAAAAGAAGGTGCAGGCGCTTTTGTCTGTGGAGAAGAGACATCACTTATTCACTCCATAGAAGGCAAAAGGGGAATGCCGCGTACCCGCCCTCCTTTCCCTGCCGTCTCCGGTTTACATGAAAAGCCTACCGTTATTAATAATGTCGAAACGCTGGGGACAGTGCCTCACATCCTGCGAAAT
>JBEKST010000229.1:0-5044 GCA_049516815.1 Bacteroidales bacterium
TTACCGGCCTTAGCGGCAGCGGGAAATCCTCGCTTGCGTTTGATACCATTTATGCCGAAGGGCAACGGAGGTATATGGAGACCTTTTCGGCCTATGCCCGGCAGTTCATCGGGAACCTCGAAAGGCCGGATGTCGACAAGATCAATGGTCTCAGCCCGGTGATTGCCATTGAACAAAAGACAGCAAGCCGTAATCCGCGTTCCACTGTCGGCACCATAACCGAAATCTATGATTTCCTCCGACTGCTTTATGCGCGTGTAGCAGATGCATATTCGTATGTCACAGCAGAAAAGATGGTGCGGTATACTGAACAGCAGATCGTTGAGCTGATCCTTTCTCAATATCAGGGAAAGACCATACTTATCCTGGCGCCGATGGTAAAAGGGCGTAAAGGCCATTACCGTGAATTATTTGAACAAATACGGAAACAGGGATTCTTAAAAGTCAGGGTCGACGGGGAGATCCAGGAGATCACTCACGGGATGCAGGTCGACCGGTATAAGATCCACGATATCGAAACCGTGATCGATCAGATCACGATAAAACCTGATTCAAAGACCAGGCTGGCCGGATCGGTCAACCTTGCCATGCATCATGGAAAAGATGTGCTGATGGTTTTTGATACTTCCGGCAACCGGGTACGCCATTTTAGCCGTCTCTTAATGTGCCCCACCTCCGGTATTTCCTATGAAGAACCGGAACCCAACACCTTCTCATTCAATTCGCCTTACGGAGCCTGCCCGAAATGTAACGGGCTCGGAACCATTTCGGAAATTGACATTAGTAAGATTATTCCTGACCGTTCGAAAACCATTCGCAAAGGAGGCATTGTTCCTCTCGGAGAATACAAGAACAACTGGATCTTCAAGCAAATGGAAGCTATCGGCGAAAAATACGGTTTCGACCTGAATACGCCTATCGCTGAAATCCCCGATACCGCCATCAACGTGATCCTTAATGGTTCAGATGAGATCTTCCGTGTCAAGAACGATTACCTTGGTGTGACCTCCACTTATACATTAAACTTTGAAGGGATTGTCAGTTTTATCAATTCCCAGCAGGCTGAGTCAGCGCCTTCAGGTATCATGAAATGGGTCAGCAGCTTCATGAACAAAAGTGTTTGTCCTGAATGCAATGGCGACCGGTTGAAGAAGGAATCGCTTCATTTCAAAATCGGGAATTTAAACATCGCAGATCTTTCAAACATGGATCTTAATCGTCTCAATGAGTGGTTTTCGGAACCGGAGATGTTCCTTGATGAAAGGAAGATGGTCATTGCCTTTGAGATCATACGCGAGATTCGCAGCAGGATCCGATTCCTGCTCGATGTTGGGATCGGTTATCTTACCCTGAACCGGACAGCCAGGAGCCTTTCCGGAGGCGAGTCGCAGCGTATCCGTTTAGCTACTCAGATCGGGTCACAGCTGGTCGGTGTGCTATATATCTTGGATGAACCCAGCATTGGCCTTCACCAGCATGATAACAGGCGGCTGATCAACGCCCTGAAAAATCTTCGCGATGCCGGGAATTCCGTCATCGTGGTTGAACATGATAAAGAAACCATCCTGGCTGCCGATTATGTATTGGATATCGGGCCGGGTGCCGGGGTTCACGGGGGAAGGATCGTAGCCTGCGGAACGCCTGCGGAGATCATGCATTCCTGCAGCCTTACCGGCGATTACCTTAATGGGCGGAAATCTATTGAGATCCCAAAGCAACGCCGTCCTGGTAAAGGGAAATACATGACCCTTCACGGCGCCTCCGGGAACAACCTGAAGAATGTAGAACTTGTAGTTCCGCTCGGGAAACTGGTCTGTGTCACCGGATTATCGGGGAGCGGCAAATCCTCTTTGATCAATGAAACGCTTTATCCCATCCTTGGCAAGCATTTTTACAAATCGGAGCAAAAGCCCCTGCCCTACCTGTCGATCGATGGAATAAAAAACATCGATAAAGTTGTAGAAGTTGACCAGTCGCCCATCGGCAGAACACCCCGTTCAAATCCTGTTACCTATACCAAGGTCTTCGATGAGATCCGGAAACTCTTCGCAGAACTTCCCGAATCAAAGATCAGGGGATACAAACCCGGAAGGTTCTCTTTCAATGTTAAAGGCGGACGTTGTGAAACCTGCAAGGGGGCCGGGTTGCGGGTGATTGAGATGAATTTTCTGCCGGATGTATATGTCCTTTGCGAAACCTGCAACGGAAAACGATATAACCGTGAGACGCTGGAAGTCAGGTTTAAAGGAAAATCGATCAACGATGTGTTGAATATGACGATTGAACAGGCTGTGGAGTTTTTCGAAAATGTCCCGTTGATCCTGCATAAGATCAAGACTCTGCATGAGGTTGGTCTCGGGTACATCACCCTTGGGCAACAATCCACCACCTTATCGGGGGGTGAGGCACAACGCGTAAAACTGGCTGCAGAATTATCTAAAAACGATACCGGAAATACCCTTTACATCATGGATGAACCTACTACCGGATTACATTTCGAAGATGTGAAAGTGCTGTTGCATGTGCTGAACAAACTGGTGGATAAAGGGAATACGGTATTGATCATCGAACACAACCTGGAAGTGATCAAGGTGGCGGATCATATTATCGATCTTGGGCCTGAGGGCGGAGTGGACGGCGGTCAGATTATCTGTGAAGGCTCTCCGGAAGAGATCATCCATCATCCCACGAGTCTGACAGCATTGTATTTAAAACCCATGCTTACATCAGTTTAAATCCTAATTTTACAGAATCAATACTTATCAGTTTAATATGGATAATCAGGAAATCGAAAAAATAAAGGAATACATCCAACCCAAGACCTGGTCGGAAACTATCAGCCAGGATACATGGGAGATCTTCAAGGTGATGTCGGAAATGGTGGAAGGATTTCAGAAGCTGACCAAGATCGGCCCTTGCGTATCGATCTTCGGCTCTGCGCGGACATCCGATGACAACAAATATTATAAACTGGCAGAAGAGATTGCTTACCTGCTCACTAAATCCGGATTCGGAATCATTACCGGCGGAGGGCATGGGATCATGGAGGCCGCCAATAAAGGTGCTCATTTTGCCGGTGGAAAGTCCGTAGGGTTGAACATTGCACTGCCCTTTGAACAAAAGCCTAATGTCTTTATCGATAGTAATAAACTCCTGACCTTTGATTATTTCTTTGTCAGGAAAACCATGTTTCTGAGATATTCCATGGGCTTTGTCGCCATGCCGGGAGGGTTTGGCACCCTGGATGAATTGACGGAAGCAATCACGCTGATGCAGACGCATAAACTCGTCCGTTTCCCTGTCGTCCTGGTTGGTAAGGATTACTGGGAAGGAATGCTCCAATGGATCAAAACTACTGTATTGAGCGAGAAGAATATATCCCCCGAAGACCTTGATGTCTTTACCATTGCTGACACGGCTGCTGAAACGGTGAAATTCATCAACGATTTTTATACCCTGTACAAACTTAAACCCAACTTCTGAATCCCTTGCAACGGATGGTATTCAATTATATTTATCGTACCTTTGTATTATTATAAAAACCCTGAATGCCAAGAAAGAAAGCAAAAAACCCGGTCGAACTTCTGTCTGAAGCAGTCGCAGAGGCATTACTTGACAAAAAGGCAAAAGACCCGGTACTACTGGATTTTAGGAAGTTAGACAGTTCCCTGTGCGATTCCTTTATCATTTGTCATGGCACTTCGCGTACCCAGGTTGAAGCATTAGCAGACGGTGTTATCCGGGATGTCAAGAAGAAAACAGGATTGAATCCCTATCACAGGGAAGGGTTTGAAAATGCGGAATGGATTTTGATTGACTACGCCGATATCATCGTTCATATTTTCCAGGAATCGAAGCGGGAATTTTACAACCTTGAGCAATTATGGGCTGATGCAGAGATCGTGAAAATAGATTCAATTCCAAAAAATAATTATTCGAACCAGAAGTAACAGACAGAATGGCAGATAAAGATAAAAATAAGGATAAATTACCACCTAATTTTTCTTCCCCGAAAAAAAATAAGCCAAAATTCAGCTTTTACTGGATCTATGCAATCCTGGCCATTGTTTTCATCGGGATCCAGATCTTTAATTACAGCAGTCCTCAAAAAGATGCCACCTGGAACCAGCTATATGAAATGCTTGAAAAACAGGATGTCGAGAAGATCGTAGTCGTCAACAAGGAAAAAGCGGAAATTTATATAAAGAAAGACCGGATCATAAAAGATACGGCCTACAAGGATTTTGTCAAGAAGAATTTTTCCACTTCATTTGGGGATAATCCCCAGTTCTCATATAATATAGGTTCGGAAGAAAGCTTCCGCGACCTGATGAAGGGAGCCCGCGATACCATTTCTGCAAAGATGATAAGATCGAACAAGCCCATCCAGCAGATTCAGGGATTTCTCAAGCAATACCCTTATCCACCTTCATTTTCCACCCGGAAAGATGTATTCGGCGATATCCTGACCTACCTCATTCCCATAATATTGCTGATCGGCGTATGGTTCCTGATCATGAGGCTTATGAGCCGGGGTGGTGGCGGTGGCGGCGGCCAGATCTTTAACATCGGGAAGTCGAAGGCCCAGCTTTTTGACAAGGATACCAGTGTGAGCATCACTTTCAATGATGTTGCCGGACTAGAGGAAGCCAAGGTCGAGGTGATGGAGATCGTTGATTTCCTGAAAAACCCATCAAAATATACCACCCTTGGAGGAAAAATTCCCAAGGGCGCTTTGCTGGTTGGTCCCCCGGGTACGGGGAAGACCTTACTTGCAAAGGCCGTTGCCGGCGAAGCCAAGGTTCCTTTCTTTTCCCTTTCGGGATCCGATTTTGTGGAGATGTTTGTCGGGGTCGGTGCTTCAAGGGTACGTGATCTTTTCCGGCAGGCAAAAGAAAAAGCACCTTGCATCATTTTCATCGATGAAATTGATGCGATCGGACGTGCACGTGGGCGTAATGCCATTACCGGCGCGAACGATGAGCGGGAGAATACGCTAAACCAATTGCTCACAGAGATGGATGGTTTTACCACCAATGCAGGG
>JBEKST010000230.1:0-5040 GCA_049516815.1 Bacteroidales bacterium
TGCAACAGGAGATATTTTTGGTAATTGCGATTGGTCACAAAACTTTTTGCCCGGGAATTTTTCTTGCTTAATTTTTCCCGGATTTTATCCAGGATATCTTCCCTGGTCTTTCGATCTCTTTCAGCCCTGGATCTTGACCAGGTAATAATGCAAAGATCAGCTCCAAGTGTTGTTTCCCAAATAGCCAGTTCGTCGCTGATAAATTCAAACCGGTTGATGTCATAAAAATTATGTTGTAATTGATCTTTCAGTGTACCCATTATTAATCCGACAATAAATTCACCTTGATTATTGCGAATGTGATTAAGGTTTTGAGTATAAAACAATCCCCGGTCAGCTATAAAAATAAACTGTCTGACTGAAAACTTTTTTCTCATTTTATCGACAATATCTTTAAGCGTATTCCCCTCGAAAGTGTTACCCGGGTGGACTTCAAAACTCAATGGGATGTCATCAGTATCGGTTAATAAACCAAAGACCACCTGTGTACTATCTGTTCTCATCTCTTTGCTATATCCAAACCTGCGCAACTTTCCCAAATCCTCATGTGTGCTCTCGAACTGCATTGATCCCCAAAGAATCCATCAACCGGTCAAGAATAAGCAATGATCCATATATGTATACATTGCTAATATCTACGTGTTTTGCCGGTTCTAATAGATGAATAGTATCAAGATGTTTGTTTATGGCTTCAGAAAGTTGTTCCAACTTGTTGTCCGCAACACGGCCCAAAGAAAGTAAAGTACGCTGTTTAACCTTGCCATCTTGCCGGAAGGATTCTACCAGATGATAATAGGCATTGCCTCTTTTGTTTTTGGTTATTCGGATATATATGGTCGTTGTGTTTTACGACACATAAATATATCACCAAATGTCATATTCAACTATTAACAATCATTTTGTTAATAAAGTGTCCACTACATTTTTTCAAAAACTCAAACCTCTATTTAATATACAAATGAATATCAATAAGTTACAAATTAAAAACATGCTAAAATGGAAATCTGCTGTCAAAGTCGGGTTATTAATTTTCATCTATCTTCCGGGAAAAACCTATCAATCAAGTAAATGATGCTTTTAAATTAAAAGCTTTCCGGAACATTAAGCATTTCATCGATCCGGATAAAACGATAATGCATCTTTTTCAGTCGTACTATGATTCCGGGAAGAGCTTTTACTGTATTTGATCTATCCCCGTTTCCACAATGCATCAGAATGATGCTCTTATCTTTTGCTTCATTAATTACCTTGTCTGTAATTTTTTGAACAGTTTTATCAGATTCAAAATCCCTGGGATCAATATCCCAAAGGATAATGTAAAACCCTTTTTCTTTCAGGTATTCGGCAAAATCACGATACATAAAACCAAATGGTGGCCTGTATAAACGAGGCAAAATACCGGTAAACCGACAAATCAACTCAGACGTCGGCTCAATCTCTTTTTCCAACAGTTCATTGCTCTTAAGGTTCCAGAAGTCGAGATGATGATAGCTGTGGTTTCCGATGCAATGCCCTTCCTTATGAATGCGTTCAACTATATTTCTATTAGGCTCTATAAATGATCCGATCAGGAAAAAAGTAGCTTTTACTTTTTTGGATTTAAGAACGTTTAATACCTGTTGAGTATAAATTGAATCAGGACCATCGTCAAAGGTCAGGGCGATGGTCTTCTGCGGAGCCGTTATTTTCGGACTGCAGGAATTAAAAAACCATATCACAAAAAGAAACAAAAAAATACTTATGGTCTTGTTCATGATGTTTTTCGGCCAATTCGCATGTAAAAGTAGACATAAAAAGATTGACTTTTACCTGGCATTCCGTACCGGGAATTTAGTTATAATCCAGTTACTGCTTGACAGGATTGAAAAATAAAATCAATCACTTTCAGAACATCGGTGATGCAATCAATATCCTTCATAGGTTTGTTCCCTGTTATTTTTTTTACTTTTATGCAATAATTTGTATCTTGAAATCATCCATTAGTTCGAAATATCACTTGTTATTGCCAAGAGGAATGAAACAAAACACAATAGTATTGCGTTTATCCTGGCCGATTTCCCGGAAGCTTACAGCAATTCTATTTCCTGAAGTACGAAAGCCGAAAAAATTTTGAATTTAAAATATGCAGCAATTCAACTTGATAGTTATCATAGAAAAGGTTCGCAGAAATTGGGAAGAACGGCCTTTGATACTGATTATGTGCCTGGCGATAGTTTTTCGGTTACTTGCAGCCATTTTTGCCAAGGGCTGGGGTATGTTTGATGACCATTTTATCGTAATAGAGTCAGCCCAATCATGGGTGGATGGCCATAATCCCTGGCTTCCGGGATCTCCCGGGAATACAGGTCCCACAGGTCATAACCTGTTTTACCCGGGAATACATTTTCTGCTATTTTCCTTTTTTAAATATATAGGCCTAATCGATCCACAATGGAAAATGTTCCTGGTCAGGTTGATTCACGGAGGTTTTTCTCTTTTCACTGTTTATTTTGGCTACCGTATTGCTGAGGTACTCGACGGAAAGAAATCTGCCAGAATGGCCGGGTTGCTTCTTGCAGTTTTCTGGTTCATGCCTTGGATGAGTGTCCGGAATCTTGTCGAAATGGCCTGTGTCCCCTTCCTTATGCTCGGATATTGGATGATCATCAGGGAAAAGTCAGCCTGGAAGCTCTTTTTATCTTACTTCCTGGCTGGACTGTTTTTCGGATTTGCATTTAATATCCGGTCCCAGACTGTTTTTTTTCCCTTTGGCATCGGGATCATTTTGCTGGTAAAGTTTGATTGGAAAAAATTATCTGCATTAACCTTGGGTGTTGTTCTTCCTGTATTAGCTGTCCAGGGTGGCATTGATACTGCAATCTGGGGCTACCCGTTCGCTGAATTGTCGCGTTATATAAATGTCTGTTTTACCGAGCGAAATGAGTATATCAGCCTGCCGTGGTATAATTACTTTCTTACCATTTTCGGGCTCTTAATCCCACCTGTGAGCATCTTTCTTTTTTTCGGATTCGTTCGAACATGGAAGAAATATATAATCATTTTCCTTCCGATGCTTCTTTTCTTTATTTTTCACTCCTATTTCCCTAACAAACAGGAACGGTTTATCCTTCCCATGATACCGCTGCTTATCGTGATCGGTTCTATTGGGTGGCATGAATTTGTTTCCAAGTCTGAATTCTGGAAAAAACACCACGGCCTGATGAAATCCTCCTGGATCTTTTTTTGGGTAGTGAACACTATTTTCCTTTTGGTTTTCACCTTCACCTATTCAAAAAGAGCCCGAGTGGAAAGTATGAGATATCTCTCCAGGTATCCTAACATCTGCGAGCTTCTGGTACTGGATGCAGAGAACAGCCCGGAACTTCAACCTAAGTTCTACCTCGGACAGTGGCCCTATATTGCAAGCGAAATTTCAGGCGACCACAGTCCCGATACTTTATTATCTAATTTGTCACATAAGCGCGCTGAGGATCAGCCCCGTTTTATACTATTCACGGGCGAAAAAGGTTTAATTGGGTTGATCATAAAGACCAGGAGACAATATCCACACCTGGTTTACGAAACCACCATGGAACCCGGGTTTATTGACTGGCTGGTTCACTGGCTGAACCCGATTAACAAGAACCGTCGTGTGATCATTTACCGGAATACCGATTTTTTCCCGAATAAATCTAATTAAGCATGAAAAACAAATGGTTTCCTATCGCTCAACCTTCTTTCCTCGGCAACGAGAAGTCTTATGTAATGGATGCCCTTGCATCCGGATGGATAAGTTCGATTGGTCCATATATCGACAAATTTGAAAAAACCTTTGCAAGCTATCACGGAGTAAAACATGCCATCTCAACTCATAACGGAACATCCGCCCTGCATCTGGCCCTTGCTGCTGCAGGGATTGGCGATAAAGATGAGGTGATCGTTCCAGATCTTACATTTATTGCAACGGCAAATTGCGTCAGGTACTGCAATGCAATACCCATTCTCACAGATGTATCTCTAGACGACTGGAATATCAGCCCCGAAGCGATCAGGAGGGCGATTTCACATAGAACAAAAGCAATTATTCCTGTACATCTTTACGGCAATCCTGCTGCTATGAGAGAGATCATGGAAATCGCAAAGCAGCATAACCTTTTTGTAATAGAAGATTGCGCTGAAGCCCTTGGCGCAGAATACCAGGGAAAAAAGGTCGGAACTTTTGGTCATATCAGTTGTTTCAGTTTTTTTGGAAACAAGATTATCACCACGGGTGAAGGCGGAATGTGCATCACCAATGATGATCACCTTGCGGAACGCATGCGGATTCTACGTGATCACGGCATGAACTGGAATAAAAAATACTGGTACGAAAACCTTGGTTATAATTACCGCATGACCAATTTACAAGCAGCTCTGGGAGTCGCACAAATGGAACAGGTTGAAAAACTGATTTCTTTACGGGATGAGATCTATCGGGTCTATCATAAAGCACTTAGTCCACATTCGAGAATCAGGATGCAGGAGTTGAACAACCAGCGTAACGTAAACTGGGAGTTCACTATCAGGATGACAGGGATGTCATTCGACCAGCGAGATGCTGTGATGGAATCACTGAAAATTCTGGGCATCGATTCCAGACCCATTTTCTACCCCATCAGTCTTATGTCATTTTACCAGGATCCTTGTTACAGCCGGGGCGAATTGAATCATTCCATTGCCATATCACGGGAAGGAATTAGCCTACCGACTTACGTGGGTCTTACGCACGAAGAAATCAATTTTATTGTAGTTTCCCTTCTTGGTTGTTTAGAAAAAACAGGCACATGAAAGTCTCCGTGATCCTGCCTACTTATAACGAAAAGTCATCAATTAACTTACTGATCAGGGAGATCTCGAAGATCATTTCGCGTGAGTCATTTGTATACGAATTAATCATCGTGGATGACAACAGCCCGGATGGTACTTACCAGATAATTCTTGATGAATTTAGTAACGACCCTTGTGTTATTCTCGTTCTCCGTTTGAACGAAAAGGGACTAGCCTCTGCAATTCTTCACGGGA
>JBEKST010000231.1:0-5735 GCA_049516815.1 Bacteroidales bacterium
CCTCATCCCCTACACCCCTTCTCCTTAAGGAGAAGGGGACGGGGGTTGAGGTGTTTGGGTCAATACCCCGTCGCTTGCGACGATTAAAGAATTTTTTTACCATTTTGATACCTCGCTGCTGCGGCGAGGAAGTTTATTTTTGCCTCCCTTTCTACAAGCTGATTATGTCAACAATATATGTCTAAATTATCCCAGCACATCAATTATGGATTTATCGGGTAAAGCCTTTGTTTTGTTTAATCCGCTTACAGCGGACGAGGGTTAATTCCCCGCCTCCTAAGGCGAAAATAATTCAATCAGCCTCACCCCCCGACCCCCTCTCCTTCAGGAGAGGGGGTGAAGGGGGAGAGGTGAATGGGTTAAATTCTCCGCAGCTTGCTGCGGAAGTCGAGTCCAGAGTTTGCTCTAGGGTTTGTACCAATTAATTATATGCCGGACAGTTACTTAGATGGCCCTACCTGATATCGAACCAACCCTGGAGACACCAGTCAGCGAGCAGGGAGAAGCTGAGACAAACACCGGACATAGCTGGGAGGTTACAGGATGCTATATGAATGCTATATGAATGCTATATAAACGCTATATGGGAGAAAGCAGGGAGAAAGCAGGGAGAAAGCAGGGAGAAGAAAGGAAGTTTTAAGTGTTAAGTGTTAAGTGTTAAGTGGTTAAGTGTTAGGTGATGAAGTGATGGGAGATGAAGTGATGAGGTGATGGGTGATGAAGTGATGGGAGATGAAGTGATGAGGTGATGGGTGATGAAGTGATGGGAGATGAAGTGATGAGGTGATGGGAGATGAAGTGATGGGAGATGAAGTGATGAGGTGATAAGGTGATGAAGTGATAATGTGATGAGGTGATGAGGTGATGGGTGATGAGGTGATGGGTGATGAAGTAAGGAAGAAGTATTAGAATAAAAATGTGACTAAAATAAAGATTAGGGTAAAATAAATAAATAAAAATTAATAAATGGAATAAATTTTGTAGAAATATATAATTAAGGATAATGGACATTAATTGTTTATTAGAATATGAAAAGTGTCGATTCTTTCCCGTTTTTGGCCGATTATATACTTGGTGATCTTGAGAAAGCATCGCGGATCGAAATCGACTTACATATTCCGGATCCTGAAAATCCTGAAAAACAGGGTAACCGCATCATCGTGATATCGGTAAATAATCAATGTTCAGCGCAGCGTTTCATCCATTACATGAAAGACCTCAAGGCAGAAACGATAAATAAAATCAGGGAAATACTTCCTCAGATTGCACCTGCCGACACTGAAACCTTTTTTGAACAGGTGCAGAGAAAGATCAGGCGAATCCTGCAATCGGTTAATATAGTATACACCAACGGCAAGGAAGCTTCTTCAATTCAAAGCGTTCATTGGTCACAGAGACAGGTTCATTGCAGGTGCAATGGAGTTGAAACAGAAGATACATTACTTGGTTCGCGAGCCATGCATCAAACCCGCAGACATGCATGGATCTTCTACCTGGTCGTGAAAAAACTGGAAGACCGGATCAATTGCGCTGCAGGCGCTACTTTCATTGCCACCATGCCTCCTTCTTCATCTCCCCTCCAGGAATCTTGCAGAAAATTTAAGCTATCCAGCACTGTGGCTTTTTTGGGGGCTTTACTGAGGGTTCTGTGTGACAGGAATATCGTAGAAGACCCAAATGTGGCAGAGTTATGCCGTCGTATGTCACATTTTCTTTACACCGGCAGGCAGGAAAACATCAGCCCACATAGTTTACGCAACTCTTTTGACGATCCAAAGCCTGAAGTTCTCGTGAAATTACTGGAAGAATTAAAGCTCTGTGAAAAATATACGGAAAAATTCATCGATCGACAGAGGCGTTAACAATCTCATTATCTGATTATTTACAAATGGTGTATACATCCTGTTCCACCATTTTTAGCTCTGATGTCTGATTACATTTGTAGCCGACCTTAAAAAACCTGGTTCAGGAAAAGGGTCAAAAAACATTTGTACAAATAAAACAGATCAAGGCCACGATCGCATTTATTAACCTTAAAAAACAAAAAAAATGTCAAACTCAAAAGAAAATGTGATTACCCGACACTTACATGGAAAGTTCGGTAATCAGGTGGTATTTCGTACCCGCAACGGACAAAGTTTCGCAGCAAATGTACCAAAAACCGCCAAGGGAAATCCGAGTGATGCACAGATTGAAACTCGCGACAGGTTCAGAATGGCCACAAAATGGGCCAAGAATGTTCTTGCCGATCCCGTTCAACTGGCAGCCTACAACGCAATGGCAAAAAATGGTAAAACGGCCTTTATGCTCGCCGTAACCGATTTCCTGAAACCTCCAAGGATTTCTGAAATCGTTTGTTCAGGCTACAATGGGCATGTTGGAGATAAGATCCTTGTTTCTGCCATTGACGATTTCAATGTGAAGGAAGTCAGCCTGAATATCACTGATTCTTCAGGGAACATGATCGAAGAAGGACAATGTCAGCCTGACGGAACCGACATGTACTGGCAATACACCGCCACCGTGGAAGTTTCATCCCTCAGCGGAGTGGTGATTACTGCCGTGGCAAAGGACAATCCGGGTCATACCGGAGAATCCACAGTGACCCTTGAATAGGGCCTGACAGGTGGACGATGCCGGAAAATGGTGTGATGCGCCGGCTTCCGGCATCTTTTATCAACGGATTTAAAATATTTAAAAATCAAATAGTATGAAAACAAGAGTCATTCAAAACTGGCAAACCTCCATCATTGGTATTATATTGCTAATCCTCAGCTCAACGCTGTTGTGTTTGCGTATCATCACCCTTTCAGAGTTTGCAGCCTTCTTCCCAACCATCCTTGGCCTGCTTTATGTCAGGGACAGTATATTCAAGGTTAATCCTCCAAATGATCCTTCATAGTTTTGGATTTATCAGCGGACAAATTTTCTGAAATAGAAAAGATATCCGGTGGCAACAGAGGCCGTCCCCAAAGGGCGGCTTTTTTAATGGTTTCAGAAAAAAAAGACAAAATGCAGCGCCAAAGGCATTGCTCTGGTTGACGATGTTGATTAAAAAACAAATTGTTTTAAACATTTTGTTTAACGCATAATGTTTATTATATTTGTCAAAAGAAAAATCATGAATCCATTCATCATCAGGGGATACAAGGGAAGAAGTTTTTTCTGTGACCGGGAAAAGGAAACAGAAGCAATCATCAAGGCGTTACATAATGGCAGGGATGTCACACTTGTTTCTCTTCGGAAAATGGGGAAAACGGGTTTGATCCTTCATACATTTGAAAAGCTGAAAAAAGAAAAAACCTGTGAAACCCTTTATCTCGATATTTATCATACCGAAAACCTCAACGGACTGATCAATCAATTGGCATCAGCACTTTTCAGAATAAAGAGAAGTTTTGGAGAAAAAATGCGGGAATTCCTTCATAACTTTCGCTATTTAAGGCCGATAATTTCCGTTGATCAACTAACAGGACTACCGTCGGTTTCATTTCAGGTTGCCGATGAGAAAGAAGCCAGAAGTACACTGGAAGAACTCTTTGCTATATTGCAGGAAAGAGGTACAAAGATCCCCATTGTCATCGCTATTGACGAATTCCAGCAAATCGGAAATTACCCTGAACAAAACGTTGAAGCGATGATTCGCGGGATGATCCAGACACTGGGAAATATCCGTTTCATTTTTTCAGGGAGCAATAAGACCATCCTTTCCAGGATGTTTGGTGATGCCACACGGCCCTTTTACCAGAGTACAGAAATGATGTATCTCTTTGAAATCAACCCGAATCTGTATGAAGAGTTTATAAAAACACACTTTTTGAAGAATTCACGGCAGGTTGAGGTGGGAATAGTCACAGAAATCCTCCACTGGAGCAGATGCCATACATGGTATGTACAATATCTCTGCAATAAACTTTATGAAACCGGGCATCCTGTAAGTATGGAAATTTTGAAAAGCACCCAACAGGTAATACTTACTGAGCTGGAACCATTTTATCTGGAATTCAGAAACCTGTTGACCCGTCATCAATGGCAACTATTGAAAGCGATTGCACACTCCGATGGATCGAACATGCTTACATCAGGTGGTTTCATTAAAAAGTACAACCTGACAAATGCAAGTACAGTTAAACGCGGGGTTGATTCCCTGTTGGAAAAGGAGATGATCTATCAAAAGAACGAAAACTTTTATGTTTATGATGTCTTCTTTTCTCGTTGGCTTGAAATGCAAAGTCTTAGCGTCCCTGTATACCGATAAGTTGGTGTGCGCCTTGGTGCAACCGAATTCAGGGGAATAATATGATCAATAGCCAGTTCATCCAGAAGTTCTTCAATGCCGGGGGTGGATGGAGGTACAAATAGCTCCTGCGCTTTACACTGCTTTACAGAGAGGATGAGGGCTGAAAACAGGAGCTTCATTAAGAAAATTCATAATCACGGTATTTCCTGTTTTGTCCTCAGGCCGGACGGGCCGTCGTCACCGCAACGCAACTGCGCCTGGCGCTATCTCACTTCGTTCGATTCACGCCTTCGGCGTGACCGCACCAGCCAAGGTTGCTTATGCGGCGACTGGTATCATTTTTTCTTTTATCAGATAATCTCGCTATTCACCCCTCACTATTCTTTATCCCGCCTCATGAAATTTGCGTTAAGAAAATCGAGGAGTGAGCGTTAAAAACTGCGGAGTGTTTGAGGAGCGAAGCGACGAGTTTCCGCAGTTTAGCGAATGACGAAGATTTTTAGCAAATTTTATGCAGCGGTGACTTTTCTTTGGTTCTTTCTTTTGGTGGTAGCAAAAGAAAGAACACAGAAGGTGAATATTTATTATTTTATCCGATGTTTCTAAAAAAAATTCAGGAGAACAATTAGCGGGGAAAGAAGATTTCGCAAGAAAAAACATATTTATTCACCTCATCCCCTACACCCCTTCTCCTTAAGGAGAAGGGGACGGGGGTTGAGGTGTTTGGGTCAATACCCCGTCGCTTGCGACGATTAAAGAATTTTTTTACCATTTTGATACAAAAGGTATCGCATTTCGGAATCCATGATCTCCTGAAGTGTTTCTGGAAGATCGGCATAAAACGGAGGGATCAATCCAGGCTTGTATTTGATACGTTTTTCCTTGAGTTCATTCGTGTAAAGGTCAAAATAATGCTGGCTCAAAGGACGTACCCCGACGATCTTCAGGTCGCCCTTGATGAGGTTGATCAACATGGGAAGTTCATCAATCCATAACATTCTGAAAATCCTTCCCAGGGTGGTGACCCTGAAATCATCCTTGAATTTACCCCCGGGCTGAAGCTTATTCCGTTCATAAATATATCCCTGGAGGTATTCAGAATAGGCATGCATCGTCCTCAATTTGTAGACACTGATGATCTTTCCGTTTTTCCCAAGGCGTTTTAAGTGGATCACCGGGCCATAGGTTGGATGATAATCAAAAGCAGGCTCTTTTATTTTACGTACCACAAAAAATAACCGGTCTCCTATAAATGCTTCCTCAACGATCTCAAACCCGCAGGAATAGAGCCTTCCATAGGTTTCAGCTTTGGAAAGAACCCGGTTATGTCCATGGGTCAGGAAAAAATAAATTTTCTTGGTAACAGGCAGTTTTGGGAATACCCTGTTAATAATAAAATCCCCCGAATAAATTAAATATTTGACTCCCCAGGGATACTTCGAAAGCAATCTTTTCTTTCTTAGACTTTTGGTTTCAAGCCAGTCGATGAAGATAC
>JBEKST010000232.1:0-5004 GCA_049516815.1 Bacteroidales bacterium
ACCATTGAAGCCTTCGGAAAAGCATTCAAAAATCTTCACCAGTACACCCTTGAGTATGCTTTCAGCACCTGGCTTTTCAGAATTGCTGCAAACAATTGCATCGATTACCTTCGCAAACGAAACCGGATCCAGTATACTTCAGAGATCAACCCCGATGGAGAAGAAACAGAGGGGGATCCTTCCAATTTGCCCAGTCCCAACCCGGGTCCGGATGAGATGGTCATCGCCAAACAGAAGATCCAGCTAATGAGGGAGGTGGTCGAAAAGCTCAAACCGCACTACCGTAATCTTGTCGAGATGCGGTATTTCAGGGAACTATCCTATGAAGAGATTGCAACGGAACTTGATCTCCCGATGGGTACCGTCAAAGCCCAGCTGTTCAGGGCCCGTGAATTCCTGTACCAGATCCTGAAGAATTCGGAAGAAAAGATTTGATCTATAGTTTTCAACCTTTTATTCAGAAAAAAAACGCATCTGGAATCACGGGTATCAACCCCGTGGCAAGCCCTCGGCTCTATTTCCCTGCCTACCGGTTGGCAGGCGTCAAATCGTAAATCATATGCTGTTCCCTGCACCTCAAAAAAAGATATAATCATTTTTTCTTTTAATTCGAACTTTTTTATTATATTTCGAAACAGTTCATATTATTCAAACGATAAGGAGGCAACATGAAAAAAATAACTTTAACAGTATCACTACTGGTTATCATAGTAATGGTCTCTGTCTCATTCAGAATGACTGACCTGGACCCCGCTTATTTACAGGCTTTTGGATACGGTTCCATCTGTGTCTCAGGGAAAGGATTTCCTTTAAAAGACCGATATGATGCAACTCAATTCGATTTCAGGAACGGGAAATTTTATATCGAGGCAAAAACCCAATTCGATCTCAGGGTCTTTCTTCCCGAAGGTAAAACATACGGGGATCTGATGACTGATTTTCTACGCAGGAAACCTCATGCGCAAGACAAACGTACAGACAAAGTCATCTGGCGAATTTTTGCCTCCCATGACCGGAACGGGAATAAGATCTATGAACACTTTCCCCCCTCTCCTGAGGAAATGCTCAGCGAAGTAACGTATACGACCTCACCGAAGGAATTATGTTTTTCACCGCTTGATGAAATGGATGTTTCGGGATGGAAGACCTCAGGAGTAGCCTGGTCGAACGAAAACACAAACCTATCGAGGATGTGCTACTATTGGCTCTTTGCAGCACAACCCGGATGGCAGTTATATATCGTCCATACTGTTGGTTACTATACCATCTACGAAGGCAATGACCATTATGTGGTAGATGCTCCAATCTGCAAAGCTCTCGTGGAGGTTAAATAGGTGAATGGTTGATAGCGAAAGGAAAGATGCTGGATGCTTGATTGACTTCTGACTTTCGACTTCCAACCTCTGACTTCAGTCAAAACACACATTTTCTTTCTATTTTTACAACAAGTATCGAACATCACTTCATCATTTCTTATAGATCATGGAATTGAACGAATTTCAACAAGCCATCACGCGTGGCATACCGGATGTATTGCCTGTTAATCAGGTTTATGACACGGACGTTAATCATGCACCCGTCAGAAAAGACATCCTGACTATAGAACAAAAAAAACTTGCGCTCCGCAATGCGTTACGCTATTTTGACAGGAAATATCATTTCGTGCTGGCGCCTGAATTTGCCAACGAATTAAAAAGGTATGGCCGGATTTATATGTACCGCTTCCGGCCGGCTTATTCCATGTATGCCCGTCCCATCGGTGAATATCCACATCATTCCGTCAAGGCAGCAGCTATTATGCTGATGATCCAGAACAACCTGGATCCTGCCGTAGCCCAGCACCCGTATGAGCTGATTACATATGGCGGCAATGGCGCAGTCTTCCAAAACTGGGCACAATACCTGCTTACGATGAAGTACCTGTCGGTGATGACCGATGAACAAACACTGGTCATGTATTCCGGCCATCCACTGGGATTATTTCCTTCGCACAAAGATGCACCGAGGGTAGTTGTGACCAACGGTATGGTCATCCCGAATTATTCATCACCCGACCATTGGGAAAAGTTCAATGCGCTTGGGGTTTCCCAGTATGGGCAGATGACTGCAGGCTCTTACATGTATATCGGCCCACAAGGAATCGTGCACGGAACCACGATCACGATGATGAATGCTGCTAGAAGAAAAGGTGATGATACTATTGCTGGAAAAATCTTTGTGACCTCCGGCCTCGGAGGGATGTCGGGTGCACAGGGGAAAGCCTCAGTGATTGCAGGTGCAATCGGAGTCATTGCCGAGATCAACCCTAAGGCTATTCAGAAACGTTATGAGCAGGGATGGGTGGATGAAGTTTACACCGGTCTGGATGCACTTCTGTCGCGGATGCTCAAGGCCAAAGAACAAAAAGAAGCCATTTCCCTGGCCTACCAGGGGAACATCGTCGACCTCTGGGAGAAACTGGTGGAGAAGAATATTAAGGCGGATCTCGGTTCTGACCAGACCTCCCTTCACAATCCCTGGTCGGGAGGATATTACCCGGCAGGTCTGACACTGGAAGAATCGAACAGGATGATGGTGCAGAATCCTGATCAGTTTAAAAAGGAGGTCCGGGCATCGCTTGTCCGGCAGGTCAATGCCATTAAGAAAATGACCTCCAACGGGATGTATTTCTGGGATTACGGTAATGCATTTTTACTGGAGGCCTCAAGGGCAGGCGCCGATGTGATGAATCCTGACGGCACCTTCCAATATCCCTCCTATGTGCAGGATATCATGGGCCCTCTCTTCTTTGATTACGGGTTCGGACCTTTTCGGTGGGTGTGTACTTCCGGTAACCCGGCCGACCTTAAAATCACTGATCGTATTGCTGCAGAGGTGATGGAAATCCTTGCAAAGAATGCACCGGCACAGATCAGAAATCAGCTGAAGGATAATATTCATTGGATCAGGGAAGCAGGAAACAATAAGATGGTTGTCGGCTCCCAGGCACGTATACTTTATGCCGATTGTGAAGGAAGGACAAAGATCGCGGCAGCTTTTAATGAAGCTATCCGGGCAGGGAAGATCAGCGCTCCCATCGTTATCGGCCGCGATCACCATGATGTTTCCGGCACCGATTCGCCCTTCCGGGAAACCTCCGACATCTATGATGGTTCACAGTTTACGGCCGACATGTCGGTCCAGAATGTCATCGGCGATAGCTTTCGTGGCGCCACCTGGGTTTCTATTCACAACGGAGGCGGTGTTGGCTGGGGCGAAGTGATCAACGGGGGATTCGGGATGCTGCTCGATGGTACTTCCGAAGCCGACCGTCATCTGAAGATGATGCTTCATTGGGATGTCAACAACGGGCTTGCGCGCCGCGCATGGGCACGCAATGAAGAAGCTGTGTTCGCGATCAAACGGGCCATGAATGATGAATCACTGTTGAATGTGACGCTGCCGAACTTCGTAGATGATTCTCTGATCGAAGAAATATTTTAGCCAGCTTCCGGAAACCCCCGGTGATCGGAACAAAAAGATCTCCTTTTGCATCTTAACCATAAGAATTATTCTTTTCTTTTGCATATTCTAGGAAATGTGCCTAAATTTACTGCATGTAACTTACGGCGATATGGTTCCGGGGCCTTTCCCGGGTTTTAAGGCCTGTCTATATGAAAAGAATAATTTTTTTATTTATTATTCCCCTGCTGATCACAATGGCTTCTTGCCATCACAAGATCAAATATCCCGTCACGAAAAAAGTGTATACTGTCGACAATTATTTTGGCACAAAGGTCGCTGATCCTTATCGCTGGCTGGAAAACGATACCTCCCAAGCCACAGCAGAATGGGTCAAAGAACAGAACGAGGTTACCAATGATTATCTTTCCAAAATCCCTTTCCGTGAAAAAATCCGCGAGAAACTGACGAAGATTTGGAATTATCCCAAATACGGGGTGCCATTCAGGGAAGGCCCCTGGTATTTCTATTATAAGAACAACGGGCTGCAAAACCAATCGGTACTTTACGTACGCAAAGGGCTGAATGGAAATCCCAGGGTTCTCCTGGATCCGAACACTTTTTCGCCCGATGGGACTGTTGCCCTCGCCGGCATCTCCGCCTCCCACAACGGGAAATATCTTGCGTACAGCATCGCGCGCAGCGGATCCGACTGGAATGTGATCCACGTGATGGAAATCGAGACAGGCAAGCTTCTCCCCGATACCCTGAGATGGGCAAAATTCTCAGGAATGGCATGGCAGAAAGACGGATTCTACTACAGCCGTTTTGAAGAGCCTAAACCAGGTCAGGAACTGACAGGCGAAAATAAGAACCAAAAAGTTTATTATCATGTCGTTGGAGACCCCCAGAAGAACGACCGGCTGGTGTATGATAACAAGAAATTCCCGGAACGGAACTTCTGGGCACAGACCACTGAAGACGAGCGTTTCCTGATCATTTACGAATCGGAGTCCTCCACGGGCAATGCCCTATGGTACAAGAACCTAACCTCAAAACAAAATGTTTTCAAACCCTTAGCAACGGGTTTTGAAAATAGCTATTCCGTGATCAACAATTCAGGCGACAAGCTGATCGTGATGACCAACCTGGAAGCCCCGAAAAAGAAGCTGATCCTGATGGATCCTGAAAAACCTGGTCCTGCTAACTGGAAAACCATCATTCCCGAGCGGGACGATCTTCTGGAAGCTGTGGACCTTGCCGGCGATAAGATCATTTCTTCCTACATGCAGAGAGCCATGAGCAAAGTTTTCATTTATGACCTCAGTGGGAAATTCCTGTACGAGATGGACCTGCCGGGACTGGGCACCATTACGGGCATCAGAGGGAAACCTGGCGACAAGACCGCCTTTTACGGGTACACGGGGTTCCGTTATCCGACTACGGTCTTCAGATATGATGTCGCAAAGAACAAATCCACTATCTACAATTCGCCCGGCATCGATTTCAATCCCAACGACTATGAAACCACCCAGGTTTCATACATGAGCAAGGACAAGACTA
>JBEKST010000233.1:0-4878 GCA_049516815.1 Bacteroidales bacterium
ATATAAAACCTATTGCTAATTGAAGGAGATACTCATGAGTTCCTACAAACAGATACGGGCGACCATAATCGGAGAATACAAGGAGCGCCCGCAGATCTACAGGGAGAAGTTGATGAAGTGGCATTCTAATAAAGAGAATTGCATCCGCTTGCTTAATTTACTATCTTTGTTCTCCAGTCGCGGAAATTCCTGAACACGATAATAATAATTCTATGAAGAAGATCCTTGTCCCTGTTGATTTTTCCGGGCATACTGATATTGCATGCACTTATGCCCTGGAAATAGCCGGTAAAGGAGGCGCAGAAATACGCCTTTTTCATACCTATTCTGACCAGTTCATCATCGCCGACAGTTCGTTCCCTGATGCCATCGATATGAGCACCATGTACAATGAAGAATTGCTGAAGGAGGTTTTTCACCAGTCGGAAAAGAAGATGGAAATGTTACAAGCCCACCTTGAGGAAAAGATACAGAAGAGCAACCGGAAAGATATTGAGTTAAAGGTCACCCTTGTGGGCGGGGAAATCGAAAGTGAGCTCCACGATCTGTGCAAGGATTTTCAGCCTGACATTGTTGTCATGGGAACCCGGGGAACCGGGAAAACTTCTAATATGTGGGGAAGGGTTTCTACTCACATCATCAATCATTCAAAAATTCCAGTTTTGACTGTCCCGAACATTAAAAAATTCAGGGGGTTTCAACAGATTATGTTTGCAGCAGATCTGTCAGGCAAGGATGAAGAGTTGATCAGGAAAATCTTTTCAATATTCAGTGAATTTCCGTTCCACCTGAGCTGTATCCATTTCCTGATCAAAGAAGATGAATCCGAAGAAAATAAAAAGATGGCAACACTTCGGAAAACATTCGAAAGGGAAGAAAAATCAGGAAAGATTTCTTTTAAAATTTTAGAGGTGACGGATGACAAACAAACCGTTATCAACCAGTTTATTGAAAGCCAATCCATCGACCTGATCGCGTTCCAGCCACATAAACACAACTTGTTCTATAACCTGTTTACGCGTCAGATTACAAAAAAGAATCTCCAGGCAACAAATGTTCCCTTGCTGGCACTGCCCATCTGTTGATATGCTATTGCAGGATGATCCTTTTCAGGTGGTAATTGTCGTATTCGTACATCTCCCAGTGCTGGTTTTCATACCCATTTTCTTTTGAAGATGAAAAGCGGAAATCCGTTTGAAGCGATTTTATGTGCAGGTCGGGAATACAACGATCGAAGGATTTGCCGTATTTCCATAGGGCATTAACAAAGTAAAAGGTAATATCAAATCCCTGGAATGCCAGCGCATCCGGGTCTGTTTGGTAATGATCCTGATACATGGAAACGAATTTTTTTACACCGGGATCATCATAATCGACAAAATAGGGCGCCATGACATGGGTTTTTAGGTTCACCAGGTAATCGGCTTCAATATCCTCAAACCGGTCCCACCGGGTCAGTCCCAGGAGTGTCATGCCAAATCCATTACGGTGTTCATTGAGTTTTGTGATTACATCGAGGACATAGGATTTATTATCCGAAATCAAAATGATAATATTCCCTTTATTCTTCGATAAAAGGCTGAGCACCTCTCCATATCCATCTGCCAGGTGCACATCCGCTTTTTTATCCTCCATAGCCATTATGATATTATTGGCAATGGTTTTATTCATCCTAAGATTATCGCTGATCACCACCATAGTGCTATCCTTAAAGCTGGACTGCAGGTAACTGATCAACTCCGAGAACTGAGTTTTAAGGGAAGGTCGCACTTTAAAGACTTTTTTGTGATTTTCCACAATTTGGTCGCGTTCCGACAGGGGGTTTACGATGGCAATGTTGTTTTTTTCGGCGAAATCAGCAACCAAGCGGAAGTTCCGGTGGTACATCATCCCGATGATGAGATCCATGTTTCTGAGTTCAGGATCCTGCAGGAGTCTGAGTGTTTTTAATGTATCACTTCCCACATCATATACGATCACCTTCAGTGATACTCCGGTTTCCTTCAATGAATCGAGTGCCATCCGGAATCCCTCATAAAACTGGATAAATTGCAACGGCCTGTTTTCCTGTGCCGAAGCATCCGGGTCACGGTCGACATCCATTTGCATCACATCACTGAGATAGAGAGGCATCATCAATGCGATGTTGTAGGTCGACTTCATTGAAGATTTGTCCTTCCCGCATGGAAGAAGGTCTTCGGCTGCGGATTTTGTTGTTTGTTTTTTCTCTTCAGGGGTCGTTTTGGGTTGCTTTTTGGGAGATTCTTTGATTCCGGGAACAGGGATCCTTAGCTTTTGCCCGGCTTTGAGACCTTTCTTAACCACCGGGTTTTCCCGTATTATTTCATTAATTTCGACCTCATATGCCTTACCGATCATATAAAGTGACTGCCCTCTTTTGACGATATGGATATAGAAATCTTTCCCGTTGATCTTTTCGATTTTGCCGGATCTAATCTTCCGGAGACTCTCCTGGGCATAAGAAGGCAGGAATAAAACTCCTGAAAGCAGAATCACGACTAGAAGGATCTTTTTCATTCCCGTTTGTTTATTCCCATTCGATTGTGGCAGGCGGTTTTGAGCTGATGTCGTAAACCACCCTGTTCACCCCTCTCACTTTATTAATGATCTCATTAGAAATCCGCGCAAGAACATCATATGGCAGTTGTGCCCAGTCGGCTGTCATTCCATCTGTGGAAGTCACCGCACGAAGGCAAACCACATTTTCATAGGTGCGTTCATCGCCCATCACTCCTACCGAACGCACGGGCAAAAGCACCGAGAAAGCCTGCCAGACCGAATCATACAGACTATTATTTTTCAGTAAGCTGATGAAGATATCATCCACTTCCTGCAATATCTTCACACGTTCCCGTGTGATCTCTCCCAGGATGCGAACGGCAAGACCAGGTCCGGGGAAGGGATGTCTGCTGATCAGGTCATTATCGATCCCGAGTGTTCTGCCAACTTTCCTTACTTCATCCTTGAACAAACTGTTCAAAGGCTCAACGATTTTAAGATTCAGATGTTTGGGAAGTCCGCCAACGTTATGATGAGATTTGATGGTGGCAGAAGGACCTTTGACCGATACCGACTCGATGACATCCGGGTAAATGGTTCCCTGTGCCAGCCAGTGTATATCTTTAATTTTCCTGGCTTCCGCTTCGAAAACATCGATGAAAATTTTTCCGATGATCTTTCTTTTTTTTTCCGGGTCGGAAATTCCTTCCAATGCATTCAGAAATAATTCGGACGCATCGACGCCCTTTACATTCAGGTGCATGTGCTGATAGGAATCCAAAACCTTAGGAAATTCATTTTTTCTGAGAAGCCCGTTATTAACGAAGATGCAATGAAGGTTTGGTCCGATGGCATGATGAAGCAGCACCCCGGTAACAGTTGAATCGACGCCTCCCGATAACCCGAGAACCACTTTATCGTCACCGATCTTTTCCTTCAGCCAGGCCACCGTAGATCCGACGAAAGACTCCGGGGTCCAGGATGCGGAACAGCCGCAAATTCCGATCACAAAATTTTTCAGAAGGATCATACCTTCGGTGGAATGATATACTTCAGGATGGAACTGGATACCATAGGTTTGTTCCTGGTCTATGGAAAACCCGGCTACTTTTACATCCGAAGTGCCGGCAATGATCTTGAAGGAAGCAGGAGTCTTCATTATCGTATCTCCATGCGACATCCACACCTGGCTGCCATCCGACATTCCCTTCATCAAAGGGTTTGATTCTTCGATGAAAGAAAGATTTGCCCGTCCGTATTCCCGGTTGTTTGAAGCTTTCACTTCGCCCCCATCAAGTTGTGCCAGGTATTGCGCACCATAACAGACTGCCAGGACAGGAATCTTGGCCCTGAAAACGGAAAGATCCGGGGCAGGTGAGTTTTTGTCCCTTACGGAAAAGGGACTACCGGAAAGGATCACGCCCTTGATCCATTTTGTGATCTCAGGAATTTTATTGTAAGGAAAAATCTCGCAATAGACGTTCAACTCCCGCACGCGGCGTGCAATCAATTGGGTATATTGAGAACCGAAATCAAGGATGAGGATAGTTTCTTGCATGCCACAAATATAGAAAAAAGATCTGTTCAACGGGTCAGCGTGGCCTGGTAGACTGTTTCATTTCCAACGGCATCTCTGACAACCAGCCGGAAACTGTTTTTACCTGGTTTGATCTGGTCGTCGAAAGTGTAAACCAGCAAGTTGCTCTTGGCATCGAAATCCATCAGGATCCATTTTCCGTTGAGTGTTCCGCGATAAGACTGAATTCCCGAGAGGTTATCTGAGATCTTAAAGCTCAGGTTTTGTTGTTTGCCGACATTTTTATTTTGCCCTACATTGACGGGCCTGATCACCGGGGAAATCGTATCGACTGCAATGGTATAATTTCCGAATTCGCGCACCTGGGCTTTGATAAAATTATTTTCAAGTTTACTGCTTTTCCCGCTGAAATGGCCGTTCCCATCCACTTTTACGATCAGCGCTTTGCTGATCAGGACCTTGGGAATGCTATCGGCTTTGATGGATAAGCTGCAGGCGGAATGAAGCGGAACAGTTTCGTTCTGCAAGTGATGAATGGAAGAATAACTCCCATGAACCGCCGCAGAAGTAATATAAATAAAATCCAGGTCTTCATAAAGAGCATCGGCGGGAAGGTCAAAAATGATGTCTTCTGTGCTAAAATGATTACTCTTTCCGCAAGCCAGCAGGGTTCCTTTTTGCGTTCTGTTTTCCCGGATCCCTCGCGGTGCAGGAAGATGGCTTTTAACCCAGAAAGTCAGCCGGGAGGTATTCCCGAAAGCATCTTTTACGATGTAGAGTACTTTATGGGCCTTCGTATCCATAAAATTCACGAGACCATT
>JBEKST010000234.1:0-4875 GCA_049516815.1 Bacteroidales bacterium
GAAAACAGGAACACGCACAGCTTCCCTGATCTATAATCCAATGGGAACCGCATCTCTTCCTTTTTATTGCGCTCCTGATTCAAAGACAGGAATATTCAAGAACGGAGCTACCTATCTGTTCAACCTGTATCCTACATTCAATCCTCCAGAAAATCAATAAAAAATATCCGGATTAATGGATCTTGAAAGAGGCCGTCTCAAAAGGACGGCTTCTTTTTAATAATTACATACTTTAAACATCCAGGAATTAATAATAACTGGTCGGTCGGCTGACCAATGAAAAAATTATTTTTTTGTGAATGTCGTCCTGTAGCTAAAACAACGCGGTTATCAACCGGATCAGAAAACAAAATATCCTTTTTAATCACGTTTTATGAAAAAATACTCATCATAGCTTAAGCTTTTATTTTTTTATAAATTTGTTGTCATCATTCCTCAGATGAAACATCATCCTGCATTTATAAAGTCCATAAAAAACGACCATGCCCGAAGAAAATATTAAAATTTCCCCCTACCGTTGGGTAATCCTGGCAATTTACATGCTTGTTGTGTCAATTAACCAACTGATGTGGATCACTTTTGCCCCGGTAACTGGCATTGCAGCTTCATTTTACCATGTTTCCGATCTTTCCATCGGGTTGCTATCGATGGTATTTATGGTGGTGTATATTTTGGTTTCCATTCCTGCATCTGCAATTATCGATATCTATGGGATCCGGATTGCCGTCGGTATCGGTGCGGTTCTGACAGGTATTTTCGGATTGATGCGGGGAGTCATGGGATCGCAATTCAACTGGGTTATGGCTGCCCAGATAGGTATTGCAATCGGCCAGCCATTTCTACTAAACGCGATGACGACGGTGGCTGCCCGATGGTTCCCGATCCGTGAGCGTGCAACTGCATCCGGCCTTGCGTCTCTGGCCATGTATCTTGGCATTATCCTTGGCATGGCCCTTACACCTTATCTGGTAATCCATTCCGGTATGGATCATATGTTGGTCACTTATGGAATCGTTTCGGTAATCGCAACTGTTGTCTTCCTTGCACTCGTAAAGGAACGTCCTCCTACTCCGGCCGGTAAGGAAGAAAGATCGCTGGTTTTCGATGGCATGAAAAGCATGTTACATCGAAAGAATTATATTCTTCTACTGGTTATTTTCTTTTTTGGTCTTGGGATATTCAATGCTGTCGCCACCTGGATCGAAGAAATCGTCAGACCGAGGGGATTCTCTGTCACCGAGGCAGGAATGGCAGGCGGATTGATGATTTTCGGGGGATTGGCAGGCGCCGCAATAATTTCCTGGCTATCGGATCGTTACCGCAAAAGGGTTCCTTTTATCTTGCTAGCATTGGCGATTTCCAGCCTGGGACTTGTGGGAATCACCTTTGCGACAAACTATGTCCTTTTGCTTATCTCAGCTTTTATTATGGGTTTTTTCCTGCTGAGCGCCGGCCCAATCGGTTTCCAATACGGCGCCGAGATCGCTTACCCAGCTCCCGAAGGAACTTCCAATGGACTCTTATTGCTTATGGGACAGATCTCCGGTATTGCTTTTATTTTCGGAATGGACTTTTTTAAATCTCCTGTTAACGGGTCTATGACCTATTCTCTTTTAATCCTGACAAGCCTGCTGATTATAAATTTTCTTTTGGCCACAAGGCTTAAGGAATCGACCTTGCTCACAGGAGAAAAACCAGTTGAAACTACTTCTGTTCCTCCATCATCTTAACCCGACATAAATGATCAATCCCGGGGTTTTATTCCCGTGAGCTGCACTATAGCTGTATCTCAATATTATTATCCTGCTTATTCAACATTGTTAAAAATTGATCAGCTGGAATAACTGCCCCACCCTTGCGATATTTGTTATCTTCATAAGTGAACTTAATAGGGTTACCGTTAATGGAAATAGCTTTGGGACCAAAACAATTTTCCTTTATTGCATAGTTGAATGTCACCGGATGACCCATAAAATCTATTGAAGCAGATAAACCATCTAAAAAATGTGGAATTACCGGATCAACAATTATATTTCCAAATTCTTTACGCAAACCAAGTAATCGTGAAACAATCAGTCCAATATAAATGCCCGGCCCGCTGGAATAAACCCGCCATCCTCCTTTAAGAGTAATTTTTCCTGTTTTTATTTCTTCGTATTTTTCATCAGCTTCATAACGATTTTTAAATATTACATCTGAACTACTGTAATAACAATTTGATTGGCGAATATCGCCACAGGGCACAATATCTCTGTACGCAACAGGATTTGCCTGACGAAGCGCTTTCAGAAAAGCATCTGCCCTGCCTGTACGAGCTTGTGATTCTGCATAACGAATATGTTCATGCACGTACATAAGGCCAATTTCGCGACCGAAGAATGTACTACTTTCGGCTCTCTGAAAAAGTGTTTGAATACCACCTTTATATTTGAGAGGACGGTCCATCAAACGAGCGCCATCAGGACCTTTCAGGTATTGCTCAATAAGATCCAGGTGTTGCTGAGCCTGTTCTTTTGTAAAAATTTCACTGATAATACCACGATTCATCGGCAATATACTGTACTGGATATTGGTTTTATTATCACTTGGATGAAGCAGCAAACTGATACTGCGATCTTTTTCAACCAGGCCGTAACCTGCAATTACTCCATCCCTTATCAAATATTTGTTCAAATCCGCTTTAATCTGCACACAGATTTCTTTCAATTCTTTAGCTCTTTTTGTATTGCCGGTCTGCTCGTAAACCACCTGGAATTGAGTAAAGGCCTGGTAATTCATTTCAACTGTCCAGCTTGAAATCATACGTTGCGCCATTTCCTTGCTGACCGGCTGCAGGGAATCATTCCAGTCACCGCCGTCAAAGGGTACCAACGCAGTGCCTGGAATAAATGAATTAACTATCATATTAATCAACTTGTCAACGTGTTCGCCAAGAGGCATTTTTTCAGCACAGGCAACGCCATTTTCATGATAGTAAGGTAAAATTTCGTCGAGAAGTTTCAGATCGCCGGTAACTTTGATATAATTACTGAGAGCTATAATACACCAGTAAAAAACATCTCCATGAGAGCTGTCAGCCCGGATATTTGAATAGCTGTCGAACATCCACCATTGCGGCCATCCACCATCTGTATTCTGATTTGAGAAAAGGATACGCAGTACTTGTTTTGCCTCATCATATTTTTCCATACACATTAATAAGTCAAACGGCCCCTGAGCTATATCGCGCGTACCCCAGGCAGCCCCGCTAAATTGTTCCAGCCCATAAGGTGTTAAAAAATGGGTGACTGCATTCATGCCATACCATGGCAGGATTTCCTGAATGGCTGCAGTGTCTTCCTGATCTCCCTTCAGAGACAGATTTAAACACAAGTCCTGCCATACAGACTGGGCATCCTTACAATCTGAAAACCACTGATCATCTGCATCTTTAATTTTACCTGTTTTGGCAGTAGAACATATCTCACCTAGAAAACTCATACAGAAATCAGTTGTTTCCCGCACATCGAAAATAAAAAAAGAGCCCCCATGACTTTTATTATCGTAATACAGTACTTCATCGCCGCAAACCTTATAATCAGAATTAACACTATTAACTATGATCCTGAATTGTGCATACGGGAATTTATCTGCAATCATACTATCCGCTTTTGGTAAAGCCACATATTCACCGGTTGTACTCCCCGGAATAATATTCCAGCCGTTATTATCATCAAAATGATGGGTAATTAACAATTTTATATTTTTACCACCAACAACTTTAAAGTCCATGTTAACCTGTGGGGCAGTTTTAGATGTCCAGTTGCGAACCTGAAAGCAATAATCGCCATATTTATATATCCATCGGCAATGATTTAAACCGATCTCAAAAGCAGATGGAACCCCGAGTAAATATCGCTGGCCATTTACCTCAACAAAGATTCGTTGCCCTGTTTCCCGTGCGAGATTAAACTGGCTGGAACAAATTGAAAGCAGAATATTAAAATTAGTATTACCCTGAGTAAGATGCGAATTGAAAACGCCATAAGCATATGAGGTTGTTGATACAATATTTTCATCGGGCGTATATCCTGCTTTGGCTTGCATGATATGTGCATGTGGGCGGTCAACAATTATTTCTTTAGCCCGTAACACAACATGGTTGTTCTGGCTACAGAAAAAGGATAACAGTTGATTATTTTCTTTTTCACAATGTCGCCTCTCTATACCAAAAAACCAGTTAAGTTCTTCATCACTTAGATCATCAACCGGTAAAAAACCAGATGTATTGAATATATTTTTATCCGGAGTAAACAACTCATGATAATTTTGAGGCGAAACTTCATTATTAAATTCAAGCATAAGGTCAGCTAATTGATTCAAATCATCATTTGAAGTTGCTTGAGGATGATCTGCTAAATAGGTCACAAAAAAAACACTTTTATGATGATCTCTGGTGGACAGTTTAAATGGTTTTTCCTGCAAGGCAAGAACAGACGACTCTCCGGAATATTCGCCCCCCAACCTGTCTACAAGCAGACCTTCCGGGATCCCGGTTTCCCGGAAAGTTTTGCCATAAAACTGCATGCCATCAACACTTGCGGCTATCGCTGTATTTTTACAACCCATCATTACCCATGGATTACCAAAGGATTCTTTCATATTTTGACGACAGCATATAACAGAACCCTGGTTTTTATCTTCAAGAATACGCCGTTCAAGATATTGACTTACATAATATTCATTAATTAATCCATCAGTTACTGGCTTTAGCCCGGCATCCTGCACATAAATTAAATCAAGTTCGACGAGATCGCCAGATATATTGGTGATATCAATATGCCACTGCCAGCTTAGGCTTTTTTTTGAAAGTTTCAGTACACATGTATAATCAAG
>JBEKST010000235.1:0-4845 GCA_049516815.1 Bacteroidales bacterium
AAGAAACAAAGGTGGATGTTAATGGTTCACTCCAGAAAGTAATCGATCTGAGACCCGTGCCAACTGGCGTTTATTCCGTGGTCTTTGAAAACAGCCAGAATCAGGTCGTGAAGAAGATTGTCGTTAATAAATAAAAAACTGGCGAGTTGGCGAACTGGTGAGTTGGCGAGTAAAAAATACTCACCAATTCGCCAGTTCACCAGTTCACTAGTTCAAAAGATAAGAATCCAACGACCTGCCTCGCCTGTAACGGTGGTTTTTTTTTAAACTTTTTTTAACAAATCGGTTATTGATTCTCGAATATTCTCTGTGTTCAATAGGAGGACTTTACTTTGACTAAAAAATTTGTGTAGTTGTATAAATATTTAATCCACTTTTTTCAGCTATCCTTGTTTAATTCCAAACGGTCCCCCATTTGTCCCCTAACCTTTCACAAATGAATATTAATCACTTTATATCAACTACTTACAGTACAACTAAACTTTCTGCATTGGAAAGTAATCTGCCGGATTTGGAAACGCATTAACTTTGGCACAGGAAACACCGGTTTCTCTTTGCAATTGGAGGTTGTTAACTCTTAACAAATGTTTATTATGAAAAGAATTTTCATGTTATTGATTTTCATTTCATTTTTTCAGACAATTAGTGCCGGCAAAGGGAATGAAAGGAGATTACAACCCCGGTTAATTATCGGAATTGTAGTCGATCAGATGAGATACGACTATTTATATCGTTTTTATGACCAGTATACTGAAAAGGGGTTTAAGCGGTTGTTAAATGAAGGAATGAACTTCACCTTTACACAGTACAATTACATTCCGACTTTTACCGGTCCCGGCCATTCAAGTATTTATACCGGGACAACACCCTATTATCATGGGATTATTTCCAACGACTGGTACGATAAAAAACTGAAAAAAACGATCTATTGCGTTAAGGATACTGATGTTAAAGCAGTCGGAGCAGACAACACAGAAGGCCAGATGTCTCCAAAAAATCTACTCGGTACGACCATGACTGATCAGCTTCGCATGTCGAATAATGGCCACTCAAGGGTTTTCTCAATTTCACTTAAGGACCGAGCTGCAATCCTGCCGGGTGGACATATGGCAAATGCAGCCTATTGGTATGATGGAAAAAGCGGGAATTTCATTTCTTCTACCTATTATATTAAGGAACTTCCTGCCTGGGTGAATGATTTCAATGAACGGAAACTACCGGCAATGCTAATGAATTCAGGTTGGCAACTGGATAGTGACAAAAACTATGAGACCTCGCTTCCAGATAATGGCCCCGGTGAAGAAGATATTTTCAGGGAGGGGAAAACGACATTTCCGCATCAGTTCACAAAATTGTCGGATACCCTGAAACGTGAACGGATCAAAGATACTCCATTCGGAAATGAACTTCTTACCGATTTCTTAACGGAACTTCTTAAAAACGAAAAACCCGGACAGAGTAAATATTGTGACTTTCTTGCGGTCTCCTTCTCTTCAACCGATTATGTGGGCCATGCATATGGTCCCAACAGTATGGAAGTCATGGATACCTATTTGAAGCTTGACAGGCAAATTGCCCGGATTCTTGATACCCTCGACCGATGTGTCGGAAAAAACAATTATCTTTTGTTCCTGACTGCCGATCATGGTGTAAAACCCAACAGCGCTTATCTTGAAACCAACAGGATCGATGCCGGTCATGACATGACCCGGAGCATCAGGGAGCAACTCCTGGAATTCTGCAAGAGCCAATTTGGCACTCCCCTTATCATTGAAGCCATGCAGGACAACCAAATCTATTTGAATCATCTGCTTCTTGACTCCCTTAAAATCAACATCAAGGAAATTGACAGCAAACTGATCAGTTTTATGAGAGTCAATTTCCCATTTATGGGGTTGATCCTGACGAAAGAGGAATTGATCACCAGAACCCCGGCACGGTCCATGAATTCATTTATTCTCAACGGGTTTAACATCAGGCGTTCGGGAGATATTTTATTTGACCTGATCCAGAATTACTTAACCTCCGGTTATGAAGAAAAGGGGACTACACACGAATCCTCCTATGATTATGACACGCATGTTCCGTTGATTTTCTTCGGCTGGCATATCGAAAAAGGAGAATCCAACCGGGAAGTCTTCGTGGAAGACATCGCCCCCACCATCACCAACCTGATCCACATCCAGGAACCGGATGCCACGATCGGTATCCCAATCGTAAAATAGATAGATGATCGTCCAAAAAGAAATGATCGGATATCTCTCTGATATTTTTTTTTCCGAGATGATGGCTTAAGGAAAGTGTTCGGGGATTGGAAGGGTTTTTTTCATCAAACGGTGATCGCAGTTTGATAATCAATTGTTTCTATTTTTTTATCATCATTTTCTTAGTCGCTGAATAATCACATGCAGACATTTTATAGAAATATACTCCACCGGTTAATGAAGACCCATCGAAAGATGATTCATACATTCCGGGATTTAGTGTTTTGTTTACAAGCGTTTGAACTTCGCGCCCCATTATATCATACACAACAATTTTTACCTGGCTTGATCTTGCGACATAATATTTAATGCATGTGGTCGGATTAAACGGGTTCGGATAATTTTGACTTAATGAAGAGCCCGATGGCACCTCCGTAACGATTTCCCCTATTCCATTTCCGATTAATTGTCCGCCGGATTCTTTATAGCGACTATGGAATTCCTGGAAGTAAAGGTTATTAACTCTCGCATTGAAGATGATCAGTTCATTTTCGTTATTCTCAGATTCGGCTGGGGGTTCCCAATTGAATGAACCGGTTCCGGTAATTTTATTTCCTGGTGATGAATTAGCATCGATGATAAAATATTTATGATGAATTAACCCTGGAATTGTGTCAAGAAATACATCGGCATGAGGATTCCATGCGTTTGTATCAGCAGTACCTATCATGCGCGGGTATGCACAATTTGGCAGCACGGAATTGGATGAATCGAAAACTCCACTGATTTGTTTCCCATCATTGAAAACACTGTGCAATGCATTTTCAATGTCCGAAAGCGTAAATTTAAGCATACAAAAGAATAAGCTTTTTGTCGTTTTTGTCATAATAAGATTGCATAGAAATGGAGCAATACTATCCGAAGGCGAAAAATATACTTCCATTCTCGTGCCTGCAACATTAAGGATATGAGGAACATTATTGACCTTTTTGGGTCCGAATCTTGCCCTTGATGCGTCCGGCAGGTCTGTATGCGAACCCCACATTTCTTCAAATTCCCGGGTATAAACCGCACATAAAGATTCATCCTGAATAATAATGACATTGTTCCTGTCGGAGTGAAACTGGGCATGTGTAACATTTGTAGATCCTGTCCACAAATATTTATTGTTTGCACTATTGTTGTACCTGTAGTCAAAAATCCAGAACTTATTATGCATTGAATAAGATGTATTATAGTTTCGTTTAAGTACAGGGATCCCATGATCATCAGTGAATCAATTAATGGAGTATTCGAAGTGGAGTCATAAACAAACCTGATCTTGACACCCCGGTTTTTTGCATTGATCAACGCTTCAGAAACTGAGGAAATCTGTTCGAAGCTCCATAAGGTAATATCGATGGGTTAATCTCCGGAAAGCCTTACATCACCTTGGAGAGATCAGGATTTAATTATATTGCATTTTATTTTAACTTGATTGGACAACACAATTGATGAACTGTCCGATGCCAAATAATTACTTATAACCACTCTGTGTTGAATTTAATATTTGTAACCGCGCTTAAAGTCTGAATTTATTAACTTTATCCCCATCATCCATTCATCCTTCATGAAAAGAAAAAAAGAATATAAGCATCATCAGGCCGTAGTGAAGAATCCATCAGCTGTAGTAAAGGTTGCTAATCCAGAGAAAAGAAAAAAAGAACATGAGCAACAACAATCCGGAAAGAAGAATCCGCCAATGACAAAACAGGTCGTTACCCTTGATAAATGGAAATATTACATTGCACTGATTATCATTATACTGATTTCATTCATTACCTATTTACCTGTTTTTCATAACAGTTTGTTGGCTTGGGATGATGATGGTTACATTAAAAATAATCCACTGATTTATTCTATTAATCTGAAAGAAATTTTTTCACAGTATGTATTAGGCAATTACCATCCTGTCACAATTCTGACTCTTGCCACAGAGTATCATTTTTTCGGATCGAATGAAACAGGATATCATGTTGTTAACCTTTTCTTGCATCTGCTGAATGTCATTTTTGTTTTCTATACTGTTTTTCTTCTTAGTGATAAAGCCGGAGTTGCATTGGTTGCGTCACTTTTATTTGGTATTCACCCTTTACATGTTGAATCAGTTGCCTGGGTTGCAGAATTGAAAGATTTACTTTATGCCTTTTTCTTTCTTGCCTCTTATGTTTTCTACTTGAAATATATTAAAAATCAACAAAAAAAATTTTATCTCATCGCTTTTTTTCTGTTTTTGGTTTCACTTCTTTCAAAGGCAATGGCTGTTTCGCTACCGGTAGTTTTAATATTGACTGATTATTTTAAGGGAAGAAAAATAAACATAAAGACACTTCTTGAAAAAGTGCCGTTCTTTTTACTTGCATTCGTCATCGGTGTGTTGGCTATATTGGCTCAAAAATCATCGGCCGCTATTCAAGACATGGCAATTTACACTTTTCCCCAACGCATCGTCTTTGCCTGTTATGGATTTATCACTTACTTGTTTAAATTATTGTTGCCACTGAATCTCAGTGCTTATTATCCTTACCCGGGAAAGAATGGGGTCGATATTCCCATCCAATATTATGCTTATATAATTTTCTTTTTGGGGCTTGCTGCTTTT
>JBEKST010000236.1:0-4808 GCA_049516815.1 Bacteroidales bacterium
TTCCTTTGCATTCTTGATTTTATCGAGAACATCTTTGGGAATTTCATCGGAGTATTCAGTCTCTTCCACATTTTCATCATTGTTGCCTCTGCCGTATTTGAACTTTGGATTTTCCTGGGCCTTCTTGACGAGATTGATCACATCTCCCATCCCCAGGATCCGGTCAGCCATCGAATGGGGGTTAAATACCTGCAGATCGGTGATCTTTACTTTATCGTCATAGATCAGCGTCGTACTGACTATTGTTGAAAGCCATTTGTTCGCCTTTATTGTGAGAAGAAGGCTCCAGTTGACGTCGATATTTCCAAACTCTTCCAAATAATTGGTAAAGAGATCAAGTGTTGTATTCAGGTTGATATTTTTGACCAGGTCTTTGTTGAATGCAGCTCTTATATAAGGACCGAATTCTCCTTTTATATGCTTTCCCCTGTCAACTCCAAAGCAACCTGAATCGGACAGTTTAGGATCGAGTACAAAAGTAAAACGTCCTGAAGAAGGAGAAAGAAACAGGGAAAAGTATTTTGCAGGAATCCATGAAAAGCCTAACCCGGTTATTAAATAACCAGGCGACATGAATTTGGATATTACCGTACTGTCATCAGGATAATTGTATCCGGAAGAAAACTGGGTTTTCAAGTTTACCAGTACGGTAAGGTCCCAGTGCTTTGAAATCCCATATCCATAATACGAGTTCAGTTCAATACGGTCGTCCGTTTTACGGAATTGGGATTTGTCACTTCCGGGGGCTTGTAACTGAAAGCCATAGGCAAGGTCCAGGTTATTGTTCCAGGCGTTTTTTCCCTTTTTATAGTTAGCCTGTAAGCTTAGATTAGTCGACAGTCCGAGTGAACTCTGCCCTCCGGCAGCCCAGTTGACCATGTACGCCTGGTTGAAATTTAAAGAACCGGTACCCATGAACTGCCAGTGTTTGACAGTATCGGGAGCAGCTTCAATGTGCTTTGCAGAGGTTGCAATTGGTCTTAAGGCTTCCTGTGCCCTGACAGATAAGCTTAATACGGCTGCAATCAGTAAAAAGTATATAGTTTTCATAATTCCTCCTTCTTTATTTTGGATTTTTTGTCATTTAATAGTCGCAATGCGCAATCCACGATAATTCTTCATTCATCATTCATAATTCCGGATATGTGGTATGCCAACCGACTATTTGTTTTTCAAAAGGTCCCGGATCTCTGACAGAAGTGTTTCCTGCTTGGAAGGGCCAGGTTCTTCAGCCGGTTTACTTCTGTTTAATTTATTTATACCTTTAACCATCAAAAAGATAGAAAATGCAATGATGATAAAGTCAATGATCGTCTGGATGAAGATCCCGATATTAAAAGCCACGGCCTCCTTAAGTACCTTACCTGTCGCAGGGTTTGTAATTGCTTCTTTCATGATTATTTTTATTTCTGAAAAATTAATTCCTCCGAGCAGCAGACCGAGTGGCGGCATCAGCACGTCATTCACCAGAGAAGATACTATCTTGCCGAATGCGGCACCAAGAATGATACCGACGGCCATATCGATCATATTGCCACGCATGGCAAATGCCTTGAATTCCTGCATGATTTTCATATCAATGTTTTTTAAAAGATTGGTTCAAATATAGTAAAATGACTTTTAAAAAAAAATCCTATAACTTTGTAATTAAACAATCAAACACTATTATGCTTATTGATAATCCAAGAATCAACAAATTTCAATCATATGAGAACAAAAAAGTTCATTTTTTTTCTTGCTTCGTTTCTCCTGATTTTCACTTCCTGCGAAAAACCCTGCAACCGGCAGAATGAAAATGAATATAAGCCGCAACCGGTTTTCCGGATCGGCGTATTGCTTTCACTTTCAGGTTCCGGAGCTTCCACCGGCCAAAGCACCAAAGTTTCCATTGATCTTGCCAGGCAGGATATCACGGCATGGCTGGGTACCATTGGCAGTAGTGAAGGCTTTCAGATCAATATCGCCGACACCAAAACCGATACAGCCGAGGCGCTTAAGCAGATCAGGAACTTTTATAACCAGGGGATCAGGTTTGTCATTGGTCCTTACAGCAGCGCCGAGGTTGCTGCCATAAAACCCTTTGCCGATTCACACGGGATTCTTGTGGTAAGTCCTTCCAGCGTAGCTGTTTCACTTGCAATACCGGGAGATAATATCTTCAGGTTCGTGACATGTGACCTTATCCAGGGGAAGGCCATGGCTGCAATGCTGTTGGCCGATAGTATCAGGGCAATTGTTCCGATGATCCGGAATGATGTCTGGGGAAATGACCTTCTGGGAGCGACAGCGGATAATTTTACCGGTCAGGGAGGAATGGTGAACCCTGCAATGAAATACGATCCGAAGGCAGGTAGTTTCACTTCTGAACTTGCTCTTCTTGATTCCATTGTCAGCAGGTTACTTGCAAATTACAATAACCGTGAATTGGCCGTTTATTTATGTTCTTTCGGTGAGGGTACTGCAATCCTTGCTGCAGCCGGAAATTATCCTCATCTTAAAATGATCAGGTGGTACGGGAGCTCTGCATTTGCCCAGAACGCTTCACTGCTTGCAGATACGGCAGCCTCCGGATTTGCATTATCACATGACCTCCCATGCCCGATTTTCGGCTTGGACGAATCAGCAAAAGACAAATGGCAGCCACTTATTGAAAGGATACAATCTGTCCTTGGCAGGACGCCTGAAGTCTATGCCCTTACAGCCTATGATGCTGTCTGGGTTGGCGTTAAAACTTACATCTACACCGGCCTCCAGCGCGACATCGCCATGTTTAAATCAGCCTTTACCAGTGAAGCTGCTAACTACTTCGGCGTCACAGGAAACACCACGCTCGATGCAAATGGTGACAGGGCTTACGGGGATTACGATTTCTGGGCAGTGAAACAGATCCAATCATCCCGTCAATGGCAGGTCGTCGCCCGGTACAATTCTGCAACAGGAACACTCACAAGGCTGGCCAGGTAATCTTTACATTAAACCCGAACACACGCATGTGGAGTCAAAACTTCATGGATTGGAGAATCCAGGTAAATTGACTCTATATTATTCAAAATTATTCATTTCGTTCCAAAAAATTTTCATAATTTGATTTCTTGGAAAAGATTGATCTTGCTGATTAAATGGATCAGGGTAATTAATTGACAATGATCTTATCAAGGATTTTGTCTGATCCATTTTTATTTATTGTAAGAAAATACAAGCCGGGTCTTACGGTTCCCTTGAGGTCAAATGACCTTGTGAATTTTCCTTCATTCTGAATTTCATTAATCAATGGAAGGATCATTTTTCCAGTCTCATCAAATAACGAAAGGTTAACATGTTCCTGTTGGGTAAGTGTATAGGAGAGGGTGAGGCTGTTTTGTACCGGATTTGGATAAGCGGAGAACCCGAGCTGTGTTTTCAGATCGTTGATGCCGATATGAAACTCCTGCACAACCGTAATGGAATGGGAACAATTTGAAAATCCCGATATGAATGCTCCGTAAAAGGTCACTTGTCCTGTACCGGCAGCAGGAGCTGTCCAGTCGAAGACCCAAACAGCAGGACTACCGCTTACTGCAGAACTTTGCGTGATATATCCCGTATTACCGGCTGTTAATTTACTTCCAGTTCCGGCTGTAAGTGATCCAAGGATAGTTCCTGCCGAATCCTGGGGAGAAACTTCAAATCCTTTTGCATCGCCATTTGTACCGGGAACGGTAATGGTGATCTGGTATGATGCCCCGGGTGTATACCCTTGTGATGGAATATTGGTAGTGATGTAATTGGATACAAGGGCTGAAGTTGATGAATGGCATCCTGAAACGCTGCAATCCTTTCCATCATGCGGGGAATCAGTATAGCCTGCAGGTGAACCATCGGAATACTTTCCATCATTGTAATTAAAGCTTGTCAGGAAAATTACAAGGCTGTAAGATAAAACCAGATAAAGTAAAAATTTTTTCATGGCATAAAGTTTAAGGATTAATTTGAATTAAAAGTCAAAATTATAAAATTCATTATATTATAAATCATATTGATATTAAAGTATTAGATATCAATATTTCAGATGAATATTTTTAATCTCATTCTCATTTGAAAAGTTATTTTTTTCAAGAGCGTTAGATATAAAAAATCAGAAAGTTTAATTTTTTTCAAATAAGTTAAAAAGAATGGAAATCAATACTGTCCGCAGGAAAGTGACAACTGGTGCTTAAAGCAAAGAAAAAGATAACTGAAAAAAGAGGGATTTTCAAATGAATATTAAAGACACATAATGTTTGTTCCTAATCATAAGAAAACTCTAAAGATGAATAATAACGGTCTATTGGATATCAAAATTTCCACGATATTTTCACAATTCGATTTTTTAAAAAAGTTTGATCATGTTTCCATAGTGAGAGATATCTCTAAATAATTTTCCTTTTTTTGGTTTTTAAAACAGTTTCCAATTTGGAATGTACATGCAGCTGAAATTTCACCTGTTGAGGTGATATTTTGCCATTTCTTCCCGAAATCTCACCTGTTTAGGTGATTGACACGCAAAGATTATAACCATAATTTTATACGCAGGTTTTAAATGGGAACCCGATTTACCGGGATCTAAACTAAGATAGGAGAAAACCGGAAAGCCGGATAAAGAAAAGGTAAAAAATATTCAATATGAAAAAAGTAATTCTGATCATTTGGATCGTGTTGTTCCTGATGGGTAATGCGTTCGCCCAGAAGTCCGTATCAGTAGTTGAACTGAGCTTTACAGCAGGTTATTACGGCCAGTATGTTCCTCTCGACAGTATCCTTGTCGAAAACCTTAGCAAAGGTTGTGACAC
>JBEKST010000237.1:0-4804 GCA_049516815.1 Bacteroidales bacterium
TCAGGAAATTGGCATCTGAAAGAATATCATCAATTCCAACGACCGTACGAAAATAATAATAGGTGCTATCTCCACTCTCTATTATGGTTCCAGTATTATTCCATTGTTTAAATGAATCACTTATTTTAAAGTTATTTGCATCGTATGTATAGTTAAAATAACAGGAATTCACCCAGGCACCACTGTTCCATTCTTGTCCTAATATACTTGTCTGATTATTATAGGCATCATAGGTACAGGTGTATAGGAATGAATTCACCCAGGTGTTTCCTTCCCAATTTTGGCGTAATGTAATTGTCCAATTATTGTTGGCATCGTAGGTATAGGTATTTTGGAAATAATTCACCCAATCACTGCCGTTCCATTCTTGATATAACAAACTTGTCAGATTATTATTGACATCATAGGTATCGGTTTCGAGCGAACTATTCTCCCAAGTGCTTTCATGCCAAACTTGGTATAAAACATTTACCTGATTATTGCTGGAATCATAGGTGTGGACGTTTTGCCAGTCATTTACCCAGGCGCTTCCGTCCCAGTTTTGATATAACAAAATTGTCAGATTATTATTGGTATCATAGGTATTGGTTTCGAGATCGTAATTCCCCCAAGCACTACCTTCCCATTTTTGTTCTAAATAATTTGTCAGATTATTGTTAGTATCGTAGGTAATGGTGTAGAGGATAGAATTCTCCCAAGCGCTTCCGGTCCAGATTTGGTATAAATCACTTGTCTGATTATTATTGGCATTGTAAGTATAAGTGTGTTTCTCGTTGTTCTCCCAAGCGCTTCCGTTCCAGATTTGATGTACAATACTTATCAGATTATTGTTGGAATTATAAACCATATCAATGGATTTAGAACTAATCTCCCATCCAATGATTACATCCCAATACCAGTAATAGATACTGTCAAATATTTGGATTAATGAACGCTGCTCAGGTTTTTGATGTTTGATTGGTTCTCTTGATTTCTTTTCAGCAATAATGTTTGATGCTTTCCATTCCTGATTTCCCATCATACCCTGAAAGTTTTCCATCGAATTTAATGTTCGATGTTGCGGGTTAAATGCTGAATGGTTGCCTTGTGCAGGTGCATCAATCAATAATATAGAGATTGAACCCTGACCACTTGAAATGTTTACCATAAACAAAGCAACCAATGATAAGATATAGAACTTTTTCATACCCTTGTTCTTTGAAAAGTTGATCCTAATTTATTTTTGCTTATCTGATAAATAAGCAATTCAAGAGGTCACTGCCGTGGCGGAAGGGGGTAGCAGTCAGAGGGGCAGCTGGACGGACAATACTACGTCAGGGGCAATAAACCGATATATGTCCGAAAAATACAACAAAAAAGGGCGGAAAGCAAGATTTTGACTGGTTTTGGGCAGAATAGAAAACAGCAGGTTCAGGGTGTTGGCATAAGAACCTATTTTACCCGTTGGGACATCCAATAATGACATCTTCTGTTGTAATATCTTAAAAGGTGGTGACTACTAATATTGAATTTCAGGCACTTAGAAATCGCTAAGCTTAATTCTTAATGAACTTCCCCACCTGCACCCCTCTTCCCCCAACTATTTTCAAACTATAAACTCCGTTTTGCAATATGCTGACATCAATTGTATTGGTTGATTCGGTGATTTCTTGGTGCAGCAGTCCCATTAAAAAGGAATGATCTTCAGAAAAAACATTAGATATTTCGGTTTCTTGTCTAGAAATCTTGTTATATATGAAGAACAATACCAGATGCACAACTCGACACAGAAGATGAAACTACAGCAATTATAGCGAAAAATATACCAATGGTAATAATAATGTTAAAGATTAATGCCAGAATCCCAATTATTACAGTGGATTGAGCAATCTTTTTCCCTTTAATACTTGCCAGATTTTTTCTTATTCTGCGAAGATTTCTTGCTCCTAATATTATACCTATTATGGCGAAAGGAATACCAACAATAGGAATAAACCCTATCTCAGAGTATCTTAAATATTTTTGTTCGTTTGATTCCGTTTCTTTTGTAGTATTTCCTTTCCCCTGTTTAAATGAATAGGCAGTGCCAGTCAGGATTGTGTCAACCTGCTCCATCATAACTAACCGCACAACACCTTGTTCCGAGGTTAACTCGTACTTCAGAGTATCGTGGGATTGAGAAATGATTCTTACCACTTCTTGTTTTCCGTTCTTAAATTTAATTACGTTTTGAATTATAGAATCGTTAATTGTTCCTTTTGAGGGCGTAATTCTTTTAGTTGTATCAGGGTATAAGTTAGCAATTCGGTTATCATTGACCGCAATGATGGACGGTTCATCTGAAGTTGAGGCGATTAAGTTTTCATTTTGGGATATTGGGGCAGGATCGAGTGTTGCGATTTCAGGTTCTGGTAAATTCTGCACCCCTGTTCTGTCAGAAGCAATTGAATTATTTTGTGCTTCAGTTTCTTTTAAATGACTTTTATGAACAGTAACTTTTAATGATTTAGTCCTTTCTGTTGAATAATGATTGATATATGTTACTTTGCCATTCTGATATTTCCTTGTTGTTGTGGAGAACTGTGACCTTTGGCAGGCACCCATCACCAAAAACAGCACAATCAAAAAAATATAAAGTTTTTTCATATCACTGATTTTTTAAATTGTGGAACCCATATTGATTTTTTCTGCCGTATGAAACAGCCGTAAAGGAGTCACTGCCTGTGTGGGAAGATGGCAGCAGCAAAAGGGCAGAAGAAGAAACATTAAAATGTCAATGACATTAAACCCCATTTATGTCCGAAAAATACAACAAAAAAGGGCGGAAAGCAAGATTTTGACTGGTTTTGGGCGAAATGGAATACAGCGGGTTCAGCGGGTAGTCAGCGCCTATTTTTACCACAAGTACATCTAACAATGACATCTTCAGTTTTTATTATAATTGATGTGGGGACATATTCAAGTATTAGTAATATTATAAAAACATGATTATCTTGAGAAATTCCACTTTATTGAAACATTTTTGAATATAAATCTTCATACCTGATTGAGTTTTTGTTTGCAGAAAGTTAATCAACGGTCTTTTGTCTAAGTTTTCAATCCTTGCAAATCAATCACGGGTATGAACCCCAGGATCCCGGGTACTCGGGAGACCCAGATTCCGCCGCAGCGGGGTAATATAACCTCCCCCGAGTACTCGGGGGGATTCCTGCCTGCCGCAGACAGGGTTCGACTTACAAATTTTTAATCACTTTGTTCAAAAAATTTGAGTATCACGAATAAAAATAGTTTTGGGTTTTATCACGTATATATTTTTCTTGTAATTTGCAATAAAATATTTTAACCATGAAAAAAATCATTCTTGCAATCTCAGCTTTTATCATTGCAGTAGCAGCTTCACCTCAGCAACCAAAGACCCCGGGGATCATGAAGGAAGGGAAAACCGGTTATTTCCAGAATACCATCATGAAGGATATTCGGGCAGTAGATGAAAGCGCTCTGCCCGCTAAAACAGAAAAACGGTTCCAGGCCGATCTTTCAGGGATGACCTGTCCGAACAAGATCAGTTTTTATCAGAAAGAATGGCACCTTCCGCCTGTATCCCAGGGAAACAGCAATACTTGTTGGTGCTTTTCAACTACCTCTTTTTTTGAATCTGAAGTCAATAGGCTGACCGGCCAGGAAATCAAGCTTTCCGAAATGTACACGGTATACTGGGAATATGTGGAACGGGCCAAACGGTTTGTTTCAGAACGCGGAAATTCAGCCTTTTCGGAAGGTTCTGAAGCCAATGCCGTGATCCGTGATTTTAAAAAATACGGAATAGTCCCGAAAGAAGTATACACCGGAATGGAACCCGGCCGTAAATTCTATACACATGAAAAGATGTTCAAAGAACTCCAGCATTATATGGATAATGTAAAGAACACGAATGCCTGGGATGAAGCACAGGTTGTTTCTACGGTGAAGAGCATTCTGAACCATTACATGGGCGTTCCTCCGGAATCCTTTGAATGGAAAGGGATACAATATACACCAAAAGAGTTTCTTTTGTCCTGCCTGAAGCTGAAAATGGATGATTACATCGATGTTCTTTCCTATCTCCAGCAACCCTTCTGGGACAAGGTGGAATACGAAGTACCAGACAACTGGTGGCACAGCAAAGATTATTACAACGTACCCCTCGAGGATTACATGAATGCCTTGAAAAATGCTATCAAAAACCATTACACAATGGCGATCGGTGGCGATGTCTCTGAGGCAGGGTTCAGCCGTGATGCACAGGTGGCCATTATTCCCACATTCGACATTCCTGCTGCGGAGATCGATGATAATGCACGACAGTTCAGGTTTTCAAACGGCACTACCACAGATGACCACGGGATGCACCTGGTAGGCTATTACGAAAAAGACGGGACCGACTGGTACCTGATCAAGGATTCGGGTTCGGGTTCAAGAAACAACGATGAGGCAGCGCCGGAGTTTGGTTATTATTTTTTCCGCGGAGATTACGTTAAATTGAAGATGATGGATTTCCTGGTGCACAAAGATGCTGTAAAGGATCTGCTCAAAAAGTTCGCAAAGTAGGGAGAATAGTCACGCCTGCCAGACGGCAGGCAGGATTTACGATCAAAGATTCAGTGTATGGTGAGAAGATGATACCATAACCCCTTCATTCCTTTAATAGTCCCTGATGCATTTCACCGGTAAACCGGAATTCCCGGCTGTTACCGTAAGATTTACTTCCATTACCTCCAGGTCCAGGTAAAGGCTGTGTGCGTGACTGGTATCCTGCCCGGTGGAGGACCACCATTTGCTTACCTTT
>JBEKST010000238.1:0-4743 GCA_049516815.1 Bacteroidales bacterium
TTTACGGAAGAAGATTGTGGGTGGGTCGAATTTATAAAATGTATGCGCAGTGCAGGTCTTCCGATTGAAGTGTTGATTGAATATGTCGGGTTGTTTCAACAGGGCGATGATGGTATAATCATAATTGTAATGGCCTGGTGAAATTTCAGGTAATGAAAATCCGGAGCCTGGTTTATTCAGCAAGACCAGTGCAGCAATTCCCGGGACGATTATTAGAAATGGAATGAACATCTTGGGGATCGCACCAATTAGTGGAGTATTCCTGGCTGCCGTGGACGATTTAGCCGACATAGCCCGCTGTACGATCAGGAAATTAGTGCACCAATAACCGAAGGAAAGTACAAACCCCAAGCCGGCAAAGATCCCATACCATGCGACTCCCAATGGATTTGCTTTTGCTGTTCCTGTATATTTCCAGGTGGTTGTCCAGGTATCTGGAGCATAATGATGTCCCGGGATGTTACTGACGATCGGTGCAAGATGGTCTTTTAAACCCGACCAACCACCAAGATCCTTCAGACATAAAATCACGATTGGCAATAACCCTATTACAATGATGAAAAACTGCAATACTTCGTTATAAATCGCTGAAGACAGACCACCAAGGTAGGTGTATGCAAGTACAATTGTTGCGGATAAAATAAGGCTAAGATGGAAGTTCCATCCTAGTACTCTTTCCATCAGGATTGCAAGGGCATACATTGAAATTCCTGATGCGAGGATGGTCATTATTGCAAACAAAATGGCATTCAGCCCGCGGGTTTTTTCGTCATATCTTAATTTCAGGTATTCAGGAACAGATCTTGCTTTCGAGCCATAATAGAATGGCATCATAAACATTGCGAGAAATACCATGGCAGGAATAGCGCCTACCCAGTAAAAATGAGTTGTAAGCATGCCGTATTTAGCACCGGAACCTGTCATACCCATCACTTCGAGAGCGCCCAGGTTGGTTGAAATAAATGCCAGACCTGCAACCCATGCTGGCATTGACCGACCCGCTTCGAGAAAGGCATTGGCATCTTTCATATAACGCTTCAACCCCCAGCCAATGCCAAGAACAAATAAAAAGTAGATCAACATTACAAGATAATCTATCCAGTCAAGCGAAAAGTTTGTACCCATGCCTTCTCTGATTTAATACCTATAAAAACAGAAAAATTGCTATCTGACATTCATCCAGATCATCTACAAATTTAAGGATGTTTTCATGCAAAAATCAAAACCTTTAATTTATTCATGAAGGAAGAAAAAAATGCCAACTCGCCAACTCACCAGCTCATCAACTCATTAACTCGTCAGCTCATCAACTCGCCAGCTAACTAATCCTGTAAGGGTTATATTTTTGCAGCGGGTTTAGACAGGAAATAGATGACCCAGCCGGAGGCGGTGATTACCAGTCCTGCGAGGGATTCGTGGGGCTTGTAAATGAAACCATACACCAGTATCCAGGTATTTACAAGGAGAAAAAATCCGGGCAGGTATGGATATCCGAAAGACCGGAAGAAAGTCTCGCCTTTCTTTTGCCTGAATCGAGTTACAAAGACACCGAGGACCGACAAAAACGTGAACAGATTCAGGGTAAACCCAACGAAGATGATCACCTGTTCAAAGGTAGAGGTCAGGATGAAAAAGATGGAAATGAGGCTTTGAAAAAGAATTGCGATGTAGGGAACATCATTTCGTTTTCGCGAAAGCCAGCTCAGCAAACGGTAATCCTCCCCTATGGCATGATATACCCTCGGGCCAACAATGATCATGGAACTGACAGAAGAGATCAGAAGGAAGGAAATGATCAACCCGATGACTGCTCCCGCCTGGTGACCGAGTATCTTCTGGGTAAACACATACCCTATCTCGATCTTTCCTGCCAGTTCAGGGATGGGAACAGCATAGAGGAAGATGAAATTGATCATCATGTACAGAAGAACGACGATCGCAGTACCGGTGATCAGGCTTTTTGGGGTATTCTTCAGAGGATTTTTGATCTCGCTGAGGATATAAGCAGCAGCATTCCATCCCGAATAAGAATATGAAACAAAATACATGGAAATGGCAAAGGCCGGGCTGATAATGTCTTTCAATGCTTTCCTGTCGAGGTTGAACCCGATGTGGGAACTCTTCCCATACGTTAATCCCAGGATAAATAAGAGGATGATAAAAGAGATCTTAACCACGGTCATGATATTCTGGAAAATGGCTCCGAGGTGTTTATTTGTCCCATGAAGCAGCGTCAGGAAAAGGACCAGCAGGATCGACAGCAACACGGGCAGGTTCATCCGTCCCATGAAATCTGGGAAATAGGGCTTCAGGTCTATGGCGCTCGAGAAATATTTTCCGAAAGCTATAGCGGCAGCAGCTACTGGCGCTGCAAAACCTACCGTGATGGAAATCCAGCCTGCCAGGAAACCCAATCCGGGATGATAGATCTTTGAGATAAAATGATATTCACCACCCGAACGCGGATAAAGGACGCTGAGTTCGGAATAGGCAAACGCCCCACACAAGGCTACAACGCCACCCAGCAACCAGAGCATCATCAGCGCGAAACCGGAGGAAATGCCCATCACCTGGAAGCCGAGGCTTGTAAATACACCGGTCCCGATCATGTTGGCGATCACAACCGATATGGCCGTTACCAGGCTGAATTTATTCTTCGCAGGCACGGTCAGTGTTTCTTTTTGGCAAACAGCAGGTTCGTTTCGTTGAATTTTATATTGTAACCGATCCGGAAAGGAACTCCGTGCTTTGTTTCCTGCTTCTCATAGGCAGACTGAAGGTCGGGTTGGAATTTGTATTTGAACAGGTCGATGGTTTGTGTATAAGTTCCGAACAGTTTTACCGTCCAGATTGATGGTTTGAAGAACCGGAAAGGAATCCCGGAATCATCCTGCAAAATAGAGGATTCCTGGTCAAGAAGGTAATTCCGTATCACCCGGAAATGGGCAGTAAACATTAGGTATGATGCTGCTTTCAGGAACCCGATCTGGCTGCCGAACGATTTTACGAATTGAAGCAATTCCGGATGTTTTTTCAGGTTCCTGTCGGAAAGATCATAGGAAAGATAATACAGGACCTGAGGTTTTTTCATGGTTGAATCAACAAAAGCAATCCTTATGCCTACAGTGGATGTGTCTTGCCGGCCGGTGACGATCCCGCCTTTGTTATCCAGTGTGAAATAGGTGATCCCGGTAAGCCGGTGTCCCGTTTTCCGGATATAGAACAGAATCAGTGGCAATGTGCCGTCAAGCGATTGCTGATTGAGATCCTTTTCCATGCTTTCAGTCCTGAAAAATCCCAATTGTTCTGAATAATAGAGAGATGCGCGGATCTTCTCAAGGTAAGCAAGGAAATCTTTCTTTGCCATGGTACCGCAACGGCGCAGCTTACCAATCGGCTCCAGTCCGATCAACACATAATTGGTTGCATCAGGGAAAAAGGCATGTGCATAAAGGAAATCTGCTCCTGCAAATGGGTAAAACAAGGTTGAAGAATCAGAGAAAACCGTATCCAGGTTTTTCTTCCTCCAACGTGCAATCGGACTGGTCTTGTGCTTTTCAACCATCTTCCAGTCGTCGTTGATATGTTGTTGGTAGGTTAACCAGGTTTTTTCTGAAGTGAAGTCCCTGCATCCACTTATAGGGGTAATCCCGGAAAATACAGCAGCTATGTCGTCGTTAACTGTGTCGATGACAGACCTGTTACTTTTCTTATTTACATTCAAAGAATCATTGATGGCTTTGTTCCCGCCGTTTAGAGAAGCGTGGTTTTGCAAGCATGAAAGGAGGAGAAATGTTACGACAGCGCATAAGCTGCGCGAAAGCAAACCCCTTTTAGTATAACGATGAAACATACCGGAGATGTAATGTCCGGTAAAAGTAAAACAATTCTCAGTGACACAAAAACCTGCGTTAAAAATTCTTAAATGTTCAGAAAAAATGCGGGCGTTTGGATTAAATTTCTTTTTTTTGCATATTAATAATTCTCTGATGCATAAAAAAAGAATCCTCATACTTTTATTTTGCCTGTTAACGGTTGCTTGCTTTTCCCGCGGTCATATCAACATTGATTCCATCTTTTTCAATCCTTCTTACTTTCAATTACGACTCGATTCATTATACCTCGGTCAATTCCGGCAGGCGTTAAAGGGCCATGAAAATGAAAATGACCAGATGCTCGCTACTGCCCTACCCGGCCTCCGGTCGTTGACGGAATCGGATATTACGCGCCAGGTCAGCGAGATGAATTCGGTGATCCATGTAGGATACAATCAGAAAGTCAGGGAATTCATCAATGTTCTGCTTTTTAAAAAACCTGAGGCTTCTTGTCTTTTGCTTACCCTGGCCGATCATTATGTTCCCCTTTTTCAATCCATCTTTGATCAATACAATATCCCTCATGAACTTGCCTACCTTCCCTCAGTTATCTCTGCATTCAATCCCGCAGCCTCTTCGATCTATGGTTCGTCCGGCATCTGGAACATCATGTACATCAATGGTAAGCTTTACAAACTGGAGATCAATTCGATGGTGGATGCTCTCGTCATCACCGACCTGCAGGGAAAAGTTCTGGACGTGAATGATGAGTTTCAACGATTCACAGGATTCTCACGGCGCGAGGCTTTCGGAGCTGACATCCCCTATCCCTGGGTGCCAGAAGAAAATCTGCGATCGTACATTGGTTGGTTAGAAAAACTGCGTGAAAACAACGTGCTGAGAGACTTTGATATCACCTGGATACGCA
>JBEKST010000239.1:0-4721 GCA_049516815.1 Bacteroidales bacterium
CGTGTTTGACCTGAATAATCCCAAAGGGACTGTATTGCACCAGGATCCTTATCCCGATTCAAGAGTGAAGGAAAACAGGAAAATTTACCTGACTATTGTTTCCACTATCCCGGAAAAAACCAGCATGCCCGACCTGAAGTTCCTTACATTACGCCAGGCCATCAATACGCTGGAAAGCTGCGGACTGAAAACAGGAAAGATATTTTACATTCCTTCCTTTGATGCCGACGCAGTTCAGCAGCAGATGTACAATGGCAAAGTGATCGCAGCAGGAACGCACCTCGATAAAGGATCGGTAATCGAACTTACGGTGGGGATGGGATCAAAAGGCCAGGAAGAGATCAAAGATATGCCGGCGGAAGAGGATTCAATGTAGTTGGCGAGTTAATAAAGTGGTGAACTGGTGAATCGGTGAACTGGTGAATTGGTGAACTGGTGAATTGGTGAGTAAAAAGGTCAATGATACTTTAAAACTTTAAATTCAATCATAAATCGTAAATCGTAAATAATTTATAATGCGGTCTATTTACATTACTATTTTTCTCTTCCTGAATGTATGTCTTTTTGCGCAGGAAGTAGTAACGGGGTTGCAATTCAACCCGGTCATCAGGGCACAGTACCTGAAAAATAAAATGCTAAAGTCAGGCAATGGAGGAGACACCATTCCTATTGCGTTGCCATTCTATGATGACTTTTCATCCGACGGTGTATTTCCTTCTCCTCTTCGCTGGATCGACCGGTACGGTTTTGTAAATTATGATTACCCTGTTTATCCGATCGATCTTGGCGTTGTTACACTGGATGCGATCAACGATAGCGGCTCCATGTACCCGGATGCAGTGGGCGGCCCAGATGTATTCATTGCAGATCATCTGACTTCCCGATACCTTCGACTGGATTCAATATTTTCACCCGTGCCCAGGGCATTAGCTCCTTCCGATTCGGTTTACCTGAGTTTTTATTACCAGCCCCAGGGACGGGGTTTACCTCCACATACCTCTGATTCATTAGTTCTCCAGTGTCTGCTGGTACCTAAGCACGATACTCTTTTTCACGGAGATACGACCCATTACATTGTCCCCGACAAATGGAGGCGCATTTGGTCGGTCAAGGGCATGGCACTCGACAGTTTCTATCTGCAGAATAACCATTATTTTCAAAGAGTAATGATTCCTATCACGGATCCAATTTTTTTCAAGAAGAAATTCCGGATGCAGTTTTACAATTATGTCAGTCTGGCAACCAGTGGAGAGCCCAGTTGGCAAAGCAACTGCTGTCAATGGAATATTGACCAGGTTTACCTTAATTACGGGCGGAACCTGCATGATACCATACACCAGGAGATACGGTTTGTCGAGCGACCTCCTTCGCTGCTGAAAAATTACCAGTCAATGCCATATACCCAGTTCAGCAATAACCCTTCAAATGAAATGATAGATTCATTGTCGATTATTTTAACAAACAGGGATATGTTTTCACACTATGTAAAATATTCATACAATGTCACCCAGCCCGGAGGCAGTTTCACCAAAAACTATGAGAGCCCTTCTATCAATCTTTTACCCTATAACCAATATGCTTTTGCATATGTAGCACATCCGCCGGTGCCCTTCACATTCCCGATTTCCTCTGCTGACAGTAATCTGTTTGAGATAAGACATGTAGTTCGTGACCTTGCCCAGGGATCCATCCTGGCCGACACTATTACCGGTTATCAGCAATTTTATAACTATTATGCTTACGATAACGGCACCCCGGAAGCCGGTTATGGGCTCAAGGGGATCGGTGGCGAGATGGCATACCGTTTCAAGCTGAACAAATCTCCCGATACTTTAAGAGCCATCCGCATTTATTTCAATCAAGTCCTTGACACCGCCAATATACAGTATTTCTATCTTACCGTTTGGAGCGATAACAGCGGATTCCCAGGTGATACCATTTATTCCCGGCAGGTGAAAACCCATTATTCCGATAGCCTCAACCAGTTTACCACTTACCTTCTTGAACAGCCTGTCAAGATCAGCGGGGCCTTTTACATTGGAACGATTCAGACGACCGATGACAATCTCAATATAGGGCTCGACACCTATGACAACTCAGCTGCAAATCTTTTCTACAATGTTAACGGGTCTTGGATCGCTTCTTCGATAACAGGTGCCCCGATGGTCAGGCCGGTGATTGGTAAGCCGCTTCCGCTCGGGATTGCAAATTTGACCACAGGTCAAGGAAGCATAAAGGTTTACCCGAATCCCTGCATTACAGGACAGGTACATATTTCGATGGATGAATCCGGAAACCTTCAGAACAAGGAAAACTGGATCATCACCATCTCCGGCCTGACCGGGCAAGAGATTTATCGTTTTCAGGGAATCGATGTTTTAGATGTTTCAGGACTTCCTTCAGGGATCTACATCATAAAAGCTCAAAACACAACGACATTACAACCTTTAGTCTCCAAGCTGGTCATCATGAAATAATCCTTTTTTCCCATTTAATTTCCGCTCATGACCATAAACAGTGTAACTGCAGACGAGAACACCGAATTGTACGAACACTTCAGGATTGTGGTCGATAAAGGGCAAAGCCTTCTTCGTATCGATAAATATCTTGCAGATAAAATTGAGAATGCATCGCGCACCCGTATCCAGAACGCCGCATATGCAGGAAGCATCCTTGTTAATGAAAAGGTGATCAAACCCAATTACAGGGTTAAGCCGGGGGATGTGATCAGCATTGTACTTCCTCATCCTCCAAGGGATGCTGAAATCTACCCGGAAAATATTCCGATAAATATTCTTTATGAAGACCCGGATATCGTGGTGGTTAACAAAGAAACCGGGATGGTCGTCCACCCGGGACACGGCAATTTTACCGGCACATTACAGAATGCCCTTTTGTATCATTTCCAGGAGACAAGCAAAGATGAACCTGAACCCAAGGTTTATCTCGTCCACCGGATCGACAAAGACACCTCCGGGATCCTCGTAGCCGCGAAAAATGAAATAGCACAGATCCGTCTGGCCAAACAGTTTTTCGAGCATACCATCGACCGTAAATACGTGGCGCTTGTATGGGGCAACATGCGCGAAAATGAAGGCACGATCACCGGTTTCATTGCACGTGATCCCCGCGACAGGCTGGTGATGAAAATTTACGAGGATGAAGAGAAAGGCCGCAATTCCGTAACGCATTATAAAGTAATCGAACGGTTTGGATATGTAACCCTGGTGGAGTGCGTGCTGGAAACCGGGCGGACTCACCAGATCCGTGCACACTTTAAACATATCGGTCATCCCCTGTTCAATGATGAGAAATATGGAGGGAATGAGATCCTGAAAGGAACAACCTTCACAAAATACAAGCAGTTCATCATGAATTGCTTTAAACTGATGCCCCGCCAGGCACTGCATGCCAAGTCCCTGGGATTCATTCATCCGTCAACCCGAAAATATATCTTTTTCGACAGCGATTACCCCGATGACCTGAAAGCGGTAATCGAAAAATGGAGGAATTACAGCGTTCACAAGACGGTTGAAGAGGAATGAAGAATGAAGAATGAAGAATGAAGAATAGAGAATGGCGGACAGGCGGATGTCGGAAGTCTCATATGAATGGAATTGGGGATAGAAATTAATTTATTAAAGAATGAATACCGATGGAAATAAAGTCAACCGACCTCTGGATTACCTGGTATCGTGCTATTTCTGGTTTACCCTGTTTTTTATTTCAGCACTTCTTTTTCCATTTACCTTTCTAATCTGGCTTCTTACCGTTTTATTTGACAGAAAGCGTTTCATTCTTCATAAGGCGACCTGTTGCTGGGCAGATCTTGTGCTGGCCATTAATCCCTATTGGAAGACCCATGTTGAAGGGAAAAATAAGATCGACCCCAAAACGACCTATGTGATGGTTTCAAATCACCAGTCAGGTGCAGATATCCTGATCCTGTTCAGACTATATCGCCATTACAAATGGGTTGCGAAACAATCGCTGTTCTATTATCCTTTTATTGGTTGGAATATGTGGCTGAACGGATATATTCCCATTGTCAGGACAAGGGGAAGAAGTAAGCTAAAAATGATGGATAAAGCTGCCAATGTAGTCAGGGATGGGAATTCGGTCATGTTATTCCCGGAAGGAACCCGCACCCACGACGGGAACATTCAACCTTTTAAAACCGGCGCTTTCCGGCTTGCCCTGGATACCAAATCCCCGATCCTTCCGGTTGCAATCAAAGGAACCTACAATGCCATCAATAAGAACAGTCTTCTGATCCACAAAAATTATGATATCAGATTGGTAGTACTGGATCCGATCCTTTATGATGAGATTGCGCACCTGGATCCGAAGGAGATTGCAACTAAGGTTCATGACCTTATCCAAGCCGAACTCCAACTGGTGAGTTGACGAGCTAATGAGCTGGTGAGTAAATAAATAGCGAAATGGCAAAATTATTATCAATTATCAATTGTCCATTATCAATTATCAGCTGCCTATTGCCTTGTATAAAGAATCCCGTTCCACCGGGTTCCTTTTCGCTTCGAGGATCAATGCTTTCATCTCTGAAACTGTCATCCGGGGGTTTTGTTCAGATGCCCCGGCCAGGGAATAGATATGGGTTGTATCATTGATGGTGCCATCCATATCATCAACACCGAACGATAATGATAATTGGGCAAATGACTTTCCGATCATCGGCCAGTAGCCTTTCAGGTGTGGAA
>JBEKST010000240.1:0-4706 GCA_049516815.1 Bacteroidales bacterium
TTGCAATTGATAATCTGACCTCGCTGCATACCGCATAATCAAAACGATTTGATAATCTCCCCAAAATAAACCATATGATTCCAATTACGGATAAGATCATTGATGATAAAATCCTTCAAAAAGCTATTAACCGATACCGTAAGAAAGGTATCATACTTCCGACATTCGCCCAGATGCAGAACCCAGACCTGATCCCGGGCGTGATCAAAGACAAACTAAAGATCATTGGCTTATGGGATCTTCATCCTCTAAACCTCTTCCGGATTACCTGGAAAAACGAACCCCGGCAAAAGGGAGGACTTTATGGCAGTCCGAATTTTATGGAACTTCCCAAGGCCCTGACAGGTATTGATGCCCGGATCGTTTTGATGCTCGGAAAATGGTTCCCGACCGGGGCTCACAAAGTTGGCGCCGCTTACGGTTGTCTTGCACCACGTATTATCACAGGACAATTTGATCCGACCTATCATAAAGCGGTTTGGCCGTCTACCGGAAACTATTGCCGTGGTGGCGCCTTTGATTCCTATCTCATGGGCGTGACGGCAATTGCCATTCTTCCGGAAGAGATGAGCCGGGAACGATTTGCCTGGCTGAGGGAGATAGGAGCCGAGATCATCGCTACACCCGGGTGTGAATCGAACGTAAAGGAGATCTACGACAAATGCTGGGAGATCCGCCGTACACGCGAAGATTGCATAATCTTCAACCAGTTCGAAGAATTTGGAAATTCCTGCTGGCATTATGAAGTTACAGGTCATGCCATTGAAGAGGTTTTCAAAATGATTGCCGTTGAAAATTCCAAGCTGGCTGCTTATATTTCAGCAACCGGATCAGCAGGTACTATTGCCGCTGGCGATTACCTCCGTACGAAATTTCCGCACCTGAAAGTCGTCGCATCCGAAGCATTACAGTGCCCGACCTTATTACGCAACGGATTTGGAAGGCACCGTATCGAAGGTATCGGCGATAAACATGTTCCCTGGATCCACAATATAAAAAACACCAATGTGGTCACGGCGATCGATGATGAAGATTGCATGCGGTTATTGCGTGTCTTCAATGAAAAGGAAGGCCATGATTACCTCGCCGGAAACGGGGTAGACAAGGAACTCGTTAAACAGCTTGGAATGATAGGTATTTCCGGAATTGCCAACATTCTTTCGGCAATAAAAACAGCAAAATATTTTGATCTTAAGGAGGATGATATCCTTGTGACGATCGCCACTGATTCGGCGGAGATGTATGAATCGCGTCTGAAAGAATTGACCGCTGAACGCGGAACATATTCCCTGCTTCAGGCTGCAAAGGATCATGAAAAATGCATGTTTGGCACCACTACAGACCATATGAAGGATCTTACTTATGAAGACCAGAAAGCCATACACAACCTGAAATATTTTACCTGGATCGAACAGCAGAATAAGGATGTAGAAGACCTTCGCCAGCTCTGGGATGACCGGCAGATTTGGCCGAAGATTTTCAGCCAGCCTGCATGCTGGGATGAACTGATCAACGAATTTAACGACAGGACCGGACTTTTAAAATAATTTTCTATCTTTCAGAAAAAATGAATATCAGCATTATGACTGATAAATTTCATTACAAATGTGTCAATTGTGGAGCCAATTATCCGGGGGATAAAGTAATCTACCTCTGCCCTGTATGCCAGGCAGGTAATCTCGCAGGTCAGCCCCCGAAAGGAGTGTTAAAAACAGTTTACAATTACAGGCAGATCCGGGAGTCTTATCCGGCCTATGAACTTTTTCAGCAGTTTCAACAGGAAAAATACCTTCCATTGCTGCCCATCCGTAGCCTGGAATCCTGGCCAAACCTGCGAATCGGTGGTACCCCGCTTTACCGGAATGACAGCGTGGTTAAAGAAAATGCCGGTTTTGAAATTTACCTCAAAGATGATTCTCAGAATCCGACTTTCTCTTTCAAGGACCGCGCTTCTGCTTTGGTTTCCGCCTGGGCGCTGGAAAACGGCATTTCCACCCTGATTACCGCCTCCACCGGCAATGCCGGATCTTCACTTGCCGGCATCTGTGCGGCACAACGCCAAAAGTCAATCATTCTTGTTCCTGCAAAAGCTCCGTTGGCCAAGCTTATCCAGATCGTGATGTATGGAGCAAACATTATACCTGTAAACGGAACCTATGACGATGCATTTGATATGAGTGTAGAAGCCTCCGGTTTATTTGGTTTTTATAACCGGAATACTGCGTATAATCCGCTCACCATCGAAGGCAAAAAAACCGTTTCTTTTGAAATCTTCAGCCAGCTTGGTTTTCAGGCTCCCGACCGTGTTTTCGTACCTACCGGCGATGGGGTAATTCTCTCAGGGGTTTACAAAGGCTTTGAGGAGCTGTTCCTGCTGGGAATCATTGAACGGATGCCGGTCATCATAGCCGTACAGGCCACGGGAAGCCCGAACCTGGTCAACAATATTGATCATCAGAATTTCAGGATCACAAAATCGGCCACCATCGCAGATTCCATTTCGGTAGATGTACCAAAGAACTTTTACATGTCGGCCGGGTTTATGAATCAATACCAGGGTGAATCGGTAACGGTAACGGATGAAGAAATCCTGCAGGCATCGGTGCAGCTTTCGGCTTCGGCCGGGATATTCGCAGAACCCGCTGCTGCTGCTGCTTTTGCCGGAATGCTAAACTTCGCCGGGTCGGGCAGGATTCCTCACGGATCAAAAAATGTGGTGTTACTTACCGGAAGCGGGTTAAAGGATCTTGCTTCCGTTCAATCACAAATCCATCTTCCGGAACCAATAGATCCGAATATCCGGTCGCTCAGGAAAGTGATCCACACCATCCTTTCCAAAAACCCATAAATGATATCATTTTCCCTGAACGGACGGAGAATTGATTATACCGGTGATGAAAACCGGACACTTTTGTCTTATTTACGAGAGACTGAAGGGATCACCTCGGCGAAAGACGGTTGTTCAGGTCAGGCTTCTTGTGGCGCTTGTATGGTGGAGATCAATGGGAAAGCCAAACTTTCCTGCACCCGGAAAATTAAATTCCTGGAAAGCGCAAAGGTGGTTACGATGGAAGGAATTCCGGCGAAGGTTCGTGAGGTGATCGCAAAGGCGTATGTTGGCAAGGGCGCTGTGCAGTGTGGGTTTTGTACTCCCGGCATGATCATGAGAACCCGGGTTCTGTTTGCTGAAAACCCCGATCCCGGCCGGGAAGAAATAAAAAAAGCGATCAACCTAAACCTTTGCCGTTGCACGGGATATGTAAAGATCATTGATGCCATTGAAGAGGCGCTGAAGACCTTGCGGGAAGGGAATGAAAAAACAAATAATAAGCCGGCAGCTGGCATTGGCCAACCGTTAACAAAATATGAAGCCTATGAAATGGCAACCGGTAAAAGGTTATTTGTGAACGATTTGAAATTTGAGGGCATGCTGCATGGCGCTCTTCGTTTCAGTGATCATCCCCGTGCCCGGGTTATTTCTATAAACGCAGAGGCAGCCCTTTCATTGAAAGGTGTTATCCGGGTTTTCACTGCTTCCGATGTCCCCGGTGACCGTTATACCGGTCTTATATTTAACGACTGGCCATTGATGATTGCCGTGGGTGAAACGACGAGGTATATTGGGGATGTCATCGCTGGTGTCGTAGCTATTGATGAAGATACTGCCCGGAAAGCGGCCCAACTGATCCAGATTGAATACGAAATTCTCGAACCTGTTTCGGATGTCCATAGAGCACTTGAAGTAGATTCGCCACAGGTACATCCGGGCAGGTCGAATTTACTGGAAAACTGCGTGGTTAGGAGAGGACTAGCGGACGAGCGGACAGACGGATGGGTTACTTATCATTCCTCCGGGATTTATGAGACCCAGCGTGTCGAGCATGCTTTCCTGGAAACCGAAGCGACTGTTGCACTTCCAACCCAGGAAGGCATTCATCTATACAGCCAGGGGCAAGGGATTTATGTTGACCAGCAACAGATCGCCTCGCTGCTTGCATTGAATGAAAACCAGATCAGGGTTACAATGGTGCCTTGTGGCGGTGGTTTTGGCGGCCGCGAAGACATGACCGTTCAGGGCCATGCTTCCCTATTTGCTTTTCTGTTACAAAAATCCGTAAAAGTGCATCTCTCGCGGGAAGAATCCATCATAATGCATCCTAAGCGGCATCCGGTATGGATGGATATTTCGCTGGACTGCGACGAAAAAGGAATGCTGACACACCTGAAGCTCCGGGCAATAGGTGATACCGGCGCTTATGCTTCTGTGGGAACCAAAGTTATGGAACGCGTGGCAGGACATGCCAGTGGCGGGTATTTTATTCCTTCTGTCGATATTGAATCATTGACGGTTTATACCAATAACATTCCTTCCGGCGCCATGCGTGGTTTTGGCGTCAACCAGGTTACTTTTGCACTGGAAAGCTGTATCGATGAACTTTGTGAAAAAGGCAGTTTCGATCGATGGAAATTCCGCTATGACAATGCCTTGGTTTCAGGGAAAATGACGGCTACCGGGCAGGTTCTCGATAAAGGAATCGGGATCCGTTCCTGCCTGCTTGCCCTTAAAGATTATTTTTATGCTGCAAAATATGCCGGATTAGCCTGTGGAATTAAAAATTCAGGAGTCGGTAACGGAATGACTGATTTCAGCGATGTGAAGATTCATATTTTACCTGGAGGACAAGTGTTAATAGAGCATGGGTGGA
>JBEKST010000241.1:0-4693 GCA_049516815.1 Bacteroidales bacterium
CTTCTTCAATCCGATATCTTTTGGGAAGATATCGCGAAGAACCTTGCTCACTTTTCACTACTGGTAAAGAAAATCCGGGACCCGATTGACTTAATAATACTGCCGGAGATGTTCAGTACCGGCTTTACGACGAATATCATCAAATGCGCTGAAACCATGGATGGACCTTCGATGCATTTCCTGAGGGAGATCGCCGGCACAAAGAATTGTATGATTGTTGGCAGCCTGTTGATCGGCGAGGAAACGGGCTTTTATAACCGCTTAATATGCATGTCCCCCGATGGAACATTCCAGATTTATAATAAACGCCATTTATTCCGGCTTACCGAGGAATACAAAGTCATGCATGGCGGAGACAAGAAGATCATTGTTCAGAAAGACGGTTGGCATTTCCTCCCGCTGGTTTGTTATGATCTTCGTTTTCCGGTCTGGAGTAAAAATACTTTCCTTAATGAGAAATATGAATATGATGTCCTCGTTTATCCTTCTAACTGGCCCCTGAGCCGGGCGAATGTCTGGAAATCCCTGCTGATCGCACGGGCCATCGAAAACCAGGCGTATGTTGTCGGGGTGAACAGGATTGGATCCGATGGCTATGGTACCCGGCATGCAGGCAACTCCATGGTTGTTGACCCAAAAGGAAACACCCTGGTTAAAGCCGGTGATAAAGAAGAAATTTTACAGACAATCCTCTCGATGGAGGAGTTGATCCTGTTCAGGGAATCGTTTAAAATAGGCCTTGATTAGGACCGTTTTATTATTGAAAACTAACCTATGCAACAGCTATCCGTTGTCATCATCACCTATAACGAGGAAGAAAACATCCTTCGGTGTGTCAATTCCGTTAAGGATCTGGCGGATGAGATCGTTATCGTTGATTCCTTTTCTGCCGACCGCACAGTTGAAATTTGTAATTCTACGGGATGCAAGGTGTTCTTACATCCATTTGAAGGCTACGGGCAGCAAAAGCAATTTGGCGTTGACCAGGCAGGCAACAACTGGATCCTTTCGCTGGATGCCGACGAAGTTGTCACGAATGAATTAAAACAGGAAATCAGAACCCTGCTGCAGCAAGAGGCGATTCCTCATGGAGGATATAATATCCCGCGTTCTCTTTTTTATATGGGACGGATCTTCCGGCACAAGGAAACCGGCATTCTCCGTTTATTCGACCGGACTAAAGGCAGATTCAGGTTTGTCAAGGTCCATGAAAGTGTGGATATGAACGGCCCGGTTGGAACGCTGAAAGGAAAGATCATTCATTATTCGTACCGGGATCTTTCTCATCATATTCAGAAGACAAACACCTATACCACGCAGGCAGCCGAAGGATATGTCACCCGGGGCAGGACGTTTTCAAAAGCCTGGGTTGCCTTCAAATTTCCCGTTAGTTTTTTCATCTTTTACATCATCAAACTGGGAATACTTGAAGGTTACCCCGGTTTTTTATGGTCATTCTTCGCAGCCTTTTATGGCTCGATGAAAGTAGCAAAAACCATTGAAATGCAGGAAAAGAAATGATGGATTATATCCTTGTCGTTTCAGTAATTTTCTTCTTTATACTGATCTTATTGATCCTGAAATTTGGAATTCTCAACCCGATCCGGCAAGACCTTCGCATTTTAATGTACCATAAAATTTCAGCAGGTGAAACCGGGGAATTAGCGACCAGATCAACCATTGGCCGCTTAAGGAACCTTACGAATTGAAATGAATTGATATCAGAGGTACTGACAATTTTTGTACATTTAAAACCAAATTAAAAAGGGAGAATAAATTTTTTTCCTGAAACGGAATGGCGGGAACTTTTTACAGGCAATTTATCAGAACAAGTTATATTTTCGGTCTGGCAGTGATGATCACCTTTGTGCCTCACTCGAAGATCATGGTCAGCCTTGCCCAATTCTGGCTCGCCGGCACCTTCGCCATGGATCGTTACAACACCCGGACGTGGCTCGGGTTTTTCCAGAACAATCCCTTATGGAAAAGCATTACCGGGGCTTTCCCGATCAGCGTCTACCTTCTGTTCAGCAGCATCCTGAAAGGGTTCCGGTCCTTCATCAGCAACCGTCCGGCAATGATCTTCAGTTCGATCCTGTTGTTGCATTTTGCAGGGTTAATCTTTACTACTGATTTTGATTATGCCCTCAAGGATATACGTACAAAACTTCCCTTATTCCTTTTACCCCTGTTCATATCCACATCACCGGCTTTCAACAGGCGGTATTTTTATGGATTTATGTTGTTGTTTGCTGCGTCGGTCCTGGTAAGAACCATGATAAATTCATGGAACCTGTTCGAAGGACATTTCATCGATATCCGGGATATCTCAAGGTCTATTTCACATGTCGTTTTAGCACTTCATATCAGCCTGGCGATATTCGTTCTCGGCTATTTTATTATCAAGCGAAGAACATTTTCAATCGGGTGGAAGATCCTTTTTGGCATAGTTACGGTTTGGCTGCTGGCCTATCTCGTTTTTGCCCGTTCCAACACCGGTATTGTAATCACAAGTCTGACACTTCTGATCCTGGTCATCGTTTTCCTGATAAGCAGCAAAAAAATATGGTTAAAGATCTGTCTTTTGTCGTTCCTGTTGTTCGTAGTCGGATTCACCGCGATTTACATTTCCCGGATCGTTAAGGATTATTACAGGGTGAACCTGGTTAATTTTTCCAAACTGGAAAAAGTATCTTCCCGGGGCCATCCTTATCTTCACGACACTCTTAATAGGCAAACGGAAAACGGGAACTACCTGTACATTTATATCCAGATAGAAGAATTGCAAGATGCCTGGAATAAGCGAAGTTCCATCCCTTTTAAAGGACGTGACAGGAAGAACCAACTAATCCCCAATACCCTTGTCAGGTACATGACATCCAAGGGACTCAGGAAAGATGCTGACGGGATGAATCAACTTACCAATGATGAGATCAGGGAGATCGAAAAAGGAACAGCAAATGTGGTCTTTACGCGGAAATTCAGTATCCGCGGACAGATCTATGAGCTTTTATTGGGATTGGATGAGTACCGGAAATCGGGAGATCCTACCGGTTCCAGCCTGATGCAGCGGCTGGAATTCTGGAAAGCTTCATTGGGAATCATTAAAGATAACTGGCTGATAGGGGTTGGCACCGGCGACATGAATGAAGCCTTTCAGCAACAATATAAAAAGATGAATTCCAAGCTATCGCCCGACCAACGCTGGCGATCGCACAACCAGTTTCTCTCCATCTTTGTCGGATTTGGAATATTCGGCTTTATCTGGTTCCTTTTTGCCATCCTTTTTCCTCCGCTGACTCTCGGGAAATTCAAGGATTATTTCTTCCTGGTTTTTTTTATTATTGCGATGATCTCCATGATTCCTGAAGACACGATCGAATCACAGATGGGTGTCACCTTCTTCGCATTCTTCTATTCCTTCTTTCTCTTTGCCAGGAAAGAAGAAGATAAAATCTGACGAAACACTTTACCGGAATAACAACCCGATCTTAAATCCAGCAAAATGATAAGGAACTTTGTATTCTGTATTGGTGAAATGAGTAGGGATGGTATCGTAATAAGTCCTGTAATTCGACTGAATCGCCTGGTATCGATAGAAAATTTCGTATTCGAACTGGAACCGTTTCCCAACCTTCATCTTATAGCCTGCACCTATGCAGAATAAAAAACCGCCTTTACCGGATTCATAGTAGTATGTACTGTCGCGCTTACCAAAGGCTTCACCAATATTGATATAAGCAAAAGGAGTATTGTCGGAATGTTTAAGGTCATAATAAAAATGAGCGAATACCGGATAAAACATTCCTTTTTCCCAGAATTCGGCACCTAATCCAACACCCAATCCTGCCCTGCCTGAGATAACGATCCCATTAATTGTCTGGGCAGATATAATTATCTGGTCATTTTTAACTTTTTTTACGTATCCACGGATATTATCCGCGCTGAAAGAACCGACCCCCAACCCAATCCCGACCTCTGTTTTGTTGAAATACTGAAGTGCTGGTTTTACAACAGGGTTTTGGGCAGTGACGCAGTTGACAAGTCCGGATATTAGCAGAGCGAAAAAAAAGCAGAACAACTTATACATATTAATTGCGGATGTTGTTTATGAATGAGAAGATAAAATTACGAATTTAATTAGCAAGGTAAATTTCTTTAAATTGCAGTCGATTCGATCTGAAACAAACCCATGATAAACATTCCATCCATCCCTTCAGATAAATGGCTGATCATTGTCAACCCGAATGCAGGCATTAAAAAAGGAGGTAAAGATTGGCCGCTGATCTCCCGGCTTCTGAATTCAGCAGGCATTTCTCACCTCTGTGTCCTGACCGAACATCGCGACCATGCCAACCAGCTGGCAGGGGAATTTATTGAAGAAGGTTACCGGAACATCGCCGTTGTAGGGGGTGACGGAACGATGAACGAGGTTGTAAATGGAATATTTCTGCAAAAGAATGTTTCTCCATCCGCGATCACGCTGGGGATGATCCCTGTAGGAACCGGCAACGACTGGTGCAGAACCTTCGGGATCCCGTTTGATTACAAGAATGCCATCTGTATCCTGAAAATCGGGAAAACCTTCTTACAGGATGTCGGCCAGATCAGCTATTTTAAAAATCAGGATCCGATTCAGCGTTATTTTATCAACATTGCGGGAATGGGATATGATGCCCTGGTTGCAAAAAAA
>JBEKST010000242.1:0-4671 GCA_049516815.1 Bacteroidales bacterium
ATGGATTTAAGTAATCTGAAACCAGCGAAAGGTTCAACAAAAAAACCAAAAAGAATAGGAAGGGGACAGGGTTCCGGGAGGGGAGGCACTTCTACACGGGGAAATAAAGGCGCACAGTCAAGATCGGGATATTCCAAGAAACTTGGTTTTGAAGGTGGACAGATGCCACTGGCAAGAAGGCTTCCGAAATTCGGTTTTAAGAATTTCAACCGGGTTGAATACAAAGGAATCAACCTGGACGTGCTGCAGACAATTTCTGAAAAACAGAACCTTTCCGTGATTACCCAGGAGATCCTGGTGAAGAGCGGATATGTTTCCAAGAATGACAGGATCAAGATTCTGGGACGTGGTGAACTGAAAGCCAAACTTGAAGTCACCGTACATTCATTTTCTGCTGCGGCAAAAAAAGCGATAGAAGAAACCGGTGGTATTGCGAACACAATTTAATCCGTTCTGAATGAAAAAGCTAATTCAAACTCTTCGAAACATATACAAGATTGAGGATCTTAGGAAAAGGATCATCTATACTCTCGGGATCATTCTCGTATATCGTTTCGGTGCTTATGTTGTTTTACCGGGTGTTGACCCCAGTATGCTGGCCAGCCTTCAAAATCAAACCAGGAGTGGTTTGCTTGGATTGCTGAACATGTTTTCAGGAGGAGCCTTCTCCAATGCATCTGTCTTCGCACTGGGTATCATGCCATATATCTCTGCATCTATTGTTGTGCAGTTGCTCGGCATGGCAATCCCTTATTTTCAGAAATTGCAGAAGGAAGGGGAAAGCGGCAGGAAAAAGATCAACCAGATCACCCGTTACCTTACCGTATTCATCCTGATCTTCCAGTCACCCGCATATATTGCAAACCTCGTTTCTCAGCTTCCTTCTGAAGCCATCTATCCTTTCAGTTCGGTACAATTACACCATTCTGTATTTTCCTTTTTCGGGGTCTCCTCCATCATCCTTCTTACTGCAGGCTCCATGTTTATCATGTGGCTTGGCGAACGGATCACGGATAAAGGGATCGGCAATGGTATCTCACTCATCATTATGATCGGTATCATGGCAAGGTTGCCTTTTGCGTTATTCGGTGAACTGGTTTCCAGGATGGAACAGAAAGGCGGCGGAATGGTACTGTTTGTTGTTGAAATTGCATTTCTTGTTTTTGTTATTCTCGTCACCATCCTGCTCGTCCAGGGAACCCGGAGGATCCCTGTTCAATATGCCAAGCGGATTGTCGGGAACAAACAATATGGTGGCGTTCGCCAGTACATTCCCTTAAAGGTGAATGCAGCAGGCGTAATGCCTATCATCTTTGCACAAGCCATCATGTTCCTCCCGCTTACACTGGCAGGCTTTGCCAATTCTGAAACTTTGACGGGCTTTGCACGGGTTTTTACTGATTTTAACAGTTTGGCCTATAATGCGACATTTTTCCTTCTGATCATTGTCTTTACTTACTTCTATACAGCCATTACGGTAAATCCTAACCAGATGGCAGAAGATATGAAGAAGAACGGCGGATTTATCCCAGGTGTAAAACCTGGTAAAAGGACTGCCGAATTCATTGACAATGTAATGTCGAGAATAACACTTCCGGGATCCATCTTCCTTGGCTTTGTCGCCATCATGCCGGCATTTGTCAGGTTAGTGGGTGTAAACACACAGTTTGCCCAGTTTTACGGAGGTACTTCACTGCTTATCCTGGTAGGCGTTGTGCTTGATACATTGCAGCAGATCGAAAGCCATTTACTCATGCGTCATTACGACGGTCTAACAAAATCGGGCAGGATCAAGGGACGTTCATCCTTCAGCATGACCGGGTAGGAACGTCATAATTCAGAAAAACCGAATGGAACTTAAAACGGAGGAAGAAATAGAATATATGAGGGAAAATGCTCTGATTGTGAGCAGAACCCTTGCTGAAGTGGCAAAATGCATTAAACCTGGGGTTACCACCCGGATGCTGGATACGATCGCAGAGGATTACCTGAGGTCGGAAGGGGCGGCACCAGGGTTTAAAGGATATAACGGATTTCCGGCTACGTTGTGTACATCTCTGAATGATGAGGTAGTACATGGGATTCCGGGAGATAGAGTTCTTACAAATGGTGATATAGTTTCGATTGATTGCGGGAGTATCAAGAACGGTTATTACGGCGACTCTGCCTATACTTTTGCCGTGGGAGAAGTAAAACCGGAGGTGCTCAGCCTGTTAAAAAGAACTCGCGAATCCTTGTTCCTGGCACTCGATTATGCAGTTGCAGGAAAGAGGATAGGCGATATCGGTTCAGCGATCCAGGAACATGTAGAGCCCTTCGGCTATTCGGTCGTAAGGGAGCTGGTTGGACATGGGATCGGAAAGAAATTGCATGAAAAACCAGATGTTCCGAATTATGGAAAGAGGGGAACAGGCATCAAGTTGCAGGAAGGATTGGTAATCTGTATAGAGCCCATGATTAATCTGGGTTCAAAAAATATCATGCAGGGAAAGGATGGATGGACGATCCGCACGATCGACGGTTATCCGTCTGCACATTTTGAACTAACAGTGGTAGTGAAAAGAGAAGAACCGGATGTCCTTTCAACATTCCGGTATATTGAAGAGGTACTGGGAATAGTATAAATATAAACGGTTTCAATGTCAAAACAAACATCAATACAGCAGGATGGCACTGTAATCGAGTCCCTCGGTAATGCAATGTTCCGTGTGGAACTTGAAAACGGGCACGTGATTACGGCCCATATATCCGGGAAGATGAGGATGCACTATATCAAGATCCTTCCGGGCGACAGGGTAAAGATCGAAATGTCACCCTATGATTTGACAAAAGGAAGAATAACATTCAGATACCAATAGAAAACATACATACAATGAAAGTAAGAACCTCAATCAAAAAACGTTCAGCCGATTGTAAAATCGTGCGCAGAAAGGGTAAGCTTTACATTATCAATAAAAAGAACCCTAGGTACAAACAAAGACAAGGATAATCTTTATAATCACAAATAAGAAATTGATATGGCCAGAATTGCAGGTATTGATTTACCTAAAAATAAAAGGGGCGAGATCGGATTGACATACATTTATGGGATTGGCCGCAGCAACGCCCAAAAGATCCTGTCAAAGGCAGGAATCGACTGGAATAAAAAGGTCCAGGACTGGAATGATGAGGAACAAAATGCGATCCGTGCACTCATCAATGAGAATTTCAAGGTCGAAGGCGCACTTCGTTCGGAGGTACAGATGAACATCAAACGTTTGATGGATATCGGGTGCTACCGTGGGATCCGTCATCGTATCGGCTTGCCGACACGCGGACAGAGCACAAAGAACAATGCCCGGACCCGTAAAGGAAGGAAAAAGACCGTTGCCAATAAAAAGAAGGCTACGAAAGGCTAATTTGCTGTAGTGCCCTCAATGGGTCAGGTTGTTAATCAAGAATGCGTAAAAAAGTAATATGGCAAAGACTGAAAAAAGTTCAAAGAAAAGAGTCGTTAAAGTAGATGCGATCGGCAAGGCTTTTGTAAATGCCTCTTTCAACAACATCATCATAACCCTTACCAATAATGCAGGGCAAGTTATTTCATGGGCCTCTGCCGGTAAAATGGGATTCAGAGGTTCAAAGAAGAATACTCCTTATGCTGCCCAGATGGCTGCACAGGATGCTGCAAAAGTGGCATACGACCAGGGCCTCCGGAAAGTGAAAGTATATATCAAAGGACCGGGCGCAGGAAGGGAATCGGCTATCCGTACCATTCATACTGCCGGTATCGAAGTGATGGAAATCACAGATATTACTCCATTACCGCACAACGGTTGCAGGCCTCCCAAAAGAAGAAGGGTATAATTCCGAAATTAATCATCAACATAGATAAACAAAGAGTATGGCAAGGTACATAGGTCCTAAGTCAAGAATAGCAAGAAAGTTCAGAGATCCCATTTTCGGGCCTGATAAACATTACGATAAAAAGAGCTATCCTCCCGGAATGCATGGCCAGACCAAGAGAAGGGCCAAACAATCGGAGTACGGCAGCCAGCTGATGGAAAAGCAGAAAGCAAAATATACATACGGTATCCTGGAGCGTCAGTTCAAAAATATTTTTTTAAAGGCTTCAAGGAAAAAGGGGATTACGGGGGAAGTGCTGCTTCAGCTGATTGAATCGCGGCTGGATAATGTGGTATACCGCCTTGGTATAGCGCCTACTCGCAGCGCTGCACGCCAGCTTATCGGACACCGTCATATTGTCGTCAATGGCAAAGTAGTCAACATTCCTTCATTAGAGGTTAAACCCGGTGATATTATCGGTGTTCGCGAACGTTCCAAGTCGCTCGAGGTGATCTCCGAGTCATTGTCATCCCGTTCGAATACTTATCCCTGGCTGGAATGGGACGAACACCAACTGGCCGGAAAATTTATGAATTATCCTGAAAGGGCTGAAATTCCGGAGAACATCAGGGAGCAGCTCATCGTTGAATTGTATTCTAAATAATATTTTAATACACTTCATACTTTATTTGCAGCAATAATAAGAATAGAAACGGCATTAAGTACTAATTTAAACGATCTATCATGGCAATACTACCTTTCCAGAAACCCGATAAGGTGATCATGGTTGAAGCCGATGAAACCAGAGGGATTTTTGAATTCAGACCTTTGGAACCCGGATTCGGT
>JBEKST010000243.1:0-4661 GCA_049516815.1 Bacteroidales bacterium
GCCCCGTTCGGGTCAATGGAACGTTTTGTAGCTGTTCTGATCGAACATACTGCCGGCCAGTTTCCGCTTTGGCTGACTCCTGACCAGGCTATCATCCTGCCAATCAGTGAAAAATACCAGAATTATGCAGAAAAAGTTTTGCAGTTCCTGAATAATTCCGATATTCGCGCCCAAATTGACGACAGGAATGAAAAAGCCGGCAAGAAGATCCGGGATGCCGAACTGGCAAAGATCCCATTCATGCTGGTAGTAGGAGAGAGGGAAGAAACTGACGGAACCATTTCTGTGAGAAAACATGGCCAAGGTGACCTCGGCCCGCAAAAACTTGAGGAATTCGCTCAGTTTATTCAGAGTGAAGTTACCAGGGAACTTGGGGAGATTAATTGATAATTGACAGTTGACAATTGATAATTGATAATTAAAAAATCATGAATCATAAATCATAAATCATAATTAAAAATAGGAGGAAACACCATAGCACTTCCGTTTAACAACAACTTTAACAGAGGAGGCCGCCGGCCTTTCGTAAAAAAAGAAGACCCTCACAAGATCAATGAACACATAAAAGCCGCCGTCGTTCGCGTAGTTGGGGAAAATGTTGAACCAGGTATTTACAACCTTCGTGAAGCATTGGTCATGGCAGAAAACCGGGGACTCGACCTTGTGGAGATATCTCCGACAGCAAACCCACCGGTTTGCAGGGTGATCGATTATAAAAAGTTCCTTTATGAACTAAAACGGAAACAGAAGGAAATGAAAGCGAAAACCGCAAAGATCATTGTAAAGGAAATTCGCCTTGGACCCAATACTGATGACCATGATTTTAATTTTAAACTGAATCATTGCATCAAGTTCCTGAAAGATGGAGCCAAAGTCAAAGTGGATGTTTTCTTCAAAGGTAGATCTATCATTTACAAGGAACAAGGCGAACTGATCCTTCTGAAATTTGCCCAATCTATCGTGGATTATGGAAAAATTGAACAAATGCCAAGACTGGAAGGAAAAAGAATGATCATGATCATTGCACCTAAAAAGTAAAACGGTGCACGGTACACGGAAAACTTAACACTTAATTCTTAACACTTAAAACTAAACATTAAATGCCAAAAATGAAATCGAAATCCGGCGCCAAGAAAAGATTTGAAATTACGGGCACCGGTAAGATCAAACGGAAACATGCCTACAAAAGCCACATCCTGACGAAAAAATCCACCAAGCGAAAACGTAACCTTACCTATTCCGGGCTGGTAGATAAAGCGGATAAAGCCAATGTTAAAGAAATGCTTCAACGTTAATTTAATCATTGTTTAACTTATCTGCAGCTTTAAGGACTCGCCAAGAGACGCTCAGGTAATAAAATCGTTAACATGCCAAGATCAGTAAATGCAGTAGCCTCAAGAGCAAGAAGGAAGAAACTGCTCAAACAGACAAAAGGGCAATTCGGACGCAGGAAAAATGTCCTGACCGTTGCCAAAAATTCCCTCGAAAAAGGTTTAACTTACGCATATCGCGACCGCAGGACCAAGAAAAGAAACTTCCGTGGCTTATGGATCACCCGTATCAATGCAGGTGTCCGTGAACACGGAATGTCCTATTCGGTCTTTATGGGAAAATTGATTGAGAAGAATATAGCACTCAACCGTAAAAGCCTGGCCGACCTGGCGATGAATCATCCGGAAGCTTTTAAAGCCGTTGTTGATTCACTGAAGGATTAGCATTCCACACATATTTCTTTGCTTTTCGGTACACGGTACAGGATTCACGTCACACGGTAAATGTTTCGTGTCCATTGTTTAGTTTGCCGGGTACCGTAAAACGTGAACCGTGTACCGTTTTTTTTATTTGACTGAAAAATTTATATTTGCAAAAAAACAAAAAACCAACCGTATGAAAAAACTTTATTCTGCCTTATTGGCTCTGTTATTGCTTGCAAGTTTTCCGGCGCTCGCTCAAAAAGGTTTGTATTTTGGAATAGCCGGAACTGTTCAATCAACCTTGATCACAAACCAGAATAATTATGGTCTTCCTGAAATGGATTATAAAACCACCTTTGGTGGAGCGGCAAATCTCAATGTTGGTTTTGATTTTACCAATCACCTTGGGATTAAAATCGAACTCGGGTATGGTAAATATGGTCAGAAATATACGGATACAAGGGACAGTAGTACATTCGACCGGAACATCAAGTTGAATTGCCTCACCATTCCAATCATGTTAAAATACCGTACCGGGGGCCCTATAATAAAGTTCTACATCGCGATTGGCCCTCAGTTTAATATGTTAATGGCTGCAAAGCAAACCTATAATAAGAATGGTTTTCCATATATGGAGGATGTGGATGATACGATTACGCACAGCACTTTTAAGGTAGGACAGGAAGAGATCAAGGAAAGGTTCTCGTCAATGGATGTTCTTGCAAGGATGGATCTTGGACTGGATATTACCCTTGTCAAACATCTCATGATCGAATTCGGGATAAAATTTGGATATGGTCTCATGGATCTTAATGCCACCGATTACCACATCAAGGATCATTCAGGCGCTTATCATCCGTCACACAATGTTTTTGGAGGACTTACACTGGGATTGAATTACCGCCTCTAGGATTCTGTAAAAAATATTTGTAGAAAAGAGAGGTGGTTTCAGCGGCCTCTCTTTTTTTGTGATGAACGAGATGGGAAAATCCTATTCACCAGGAATTATGAAAGAAGATGAATGGATTGCAATGATGATCAATGCAATCCCTGTTTGATGTAGTTTTTAAAGAATTGCTGTAATTGTTCCGTGATTAAACGTTTGGCGATGATCTCTTTCCGATTGTTGAGTACATAGATCACCGGTGTATTGTCGATATCGTATGGCTCATGATAATTGCCCGTAAGGGTTCGGGGGCCATTCACATTGATCCAGTCCATTTTTCTTTTTTGGATCGCTGATTTCCATTTAACCAGTGATGTATCGGAACAAACAGCGAAGATCTTCAGCCCCAAAGTATCCTTCTCTTTATCATAAAAATCTTTCAGTTTCGGGATTTCCTTTTCGCAATGCCCGCAGTCAGGATCCCAGAAGAAAAGAATCAGGAAATTGGATTTGATGGAATACATCGATACAGGCTGGTTGTTTGTATCGAGCATGATCATGTTTGGCGGGATCTGCCCGATCAGCAAAGACCTGATCCTGTTGGCTTTCTTTATTAGGTTCTCCACAACTGCAGGTCGTTCCCAGGTAGCCTGATGAGTAAGATAATAGGTGTCAACCAAATGCACGAAGATACGGTCAAAACCCATGATCTCGGAACTTTCTGAATGATAGGTTGCATACCAGACAAGGTATTTGAACATTTCTGGGTTGGGTCTGGCTTTTTCGATCAGGATATCAGTTTCCTTAATAATAGTGTCGGGATTCTGGTAAAGGATTTTGTCGAAATATTTCTTGAGTTTATTGTAAAATACAGGAGTCCGTAAAAGCCGGTCATCGGTGAAATCGGTTCCATCCCAGTAATGAGCTTTGGTATACCGGTAAACAAAGGTTGAATCTTTTCTTCCGTTTGTCAGGACCGGGATTTCAGGGATCTCCGGTTCCCGCATGGCGTTGATAAGAAAGGCAACAAAAGAGGAGGGATATTTTTCTGCAATTCCCAGCTTATAGCGGATGATCTCCTTATTTATTGCCTCCGCCTGATCATTGAGGAGTTTGATGGAATCCTTGCTGGTTTTCCCGCGAACAATAATGTTTTGCAGCGCCTGGATCTCCGTAAACCGGGTTTTGTTGTATTTAATATAATCGTAAAAAAGCTGGTTTTCCGGAGAGCTGGTGATAAGCATCTTTCCTGAAAGGTCCGTCCGGTCAGTTTCCATGCTGAATTTCCGGTCGTTGTTGATAATGAATTCAAAATAGCTTTTATCATTGATCACGGCGAGGTAGATACCTTTCGGATAATCAAGGTTGGCTTTAAAAGTAAACCGGCCGTCTGCATCCACTTTTACCGTATCCTTTACATATGTCCCGCTGCCATAATAAGTAGCGATCAGGCAGATGGTATCTTTCATCCCTTTTACCCGGAACCTGATAAGGTATCCGTCATTCGTTGCCTTCAGCTGCGTTGAAATTCCCAAAGATCCAAGGAACACTAGGAAAAAAAGAATTTTTTTCAAGGTATTGCTTTTACTGATGTTCATCGCGTAACAGGTCATTGATTGTTTTTACAGGGTTGAATGTAATCAAGGGAACCTGCACAAAAAGTGTGATCCAGCCGGCCATTGAACCGTTCCACAGGCCTGGCAGTTCCAATGCTTTTAATGTCCGGCCTCCGCTCGATTTCAGGGAAATGAACCCGGTGGATTCGTCTACAAAATCCTGCAGATTAAACGGATTTCCCTTATAATCTATTGTGCAGCAAACCAGGTCAACCGGGTTGAAATGTGTAGAAGTACAGAAAATCGCAGCTTGTCCTTCATTTTTCATGTCGACCTGTGAAGATTCGACGATCTGGAGTGAGGATTTGCCGTCCTGACCGGCAACCCAGAAAGGGCCGCCTCCCGGTTCGCCTTCGTTCCTGACCATGCCACAGACCCGGATCGGGCGGTTGAGTTCCCGGGCCAGGATGCTGCATTGTGTTTCTTCAGTTTTATGTTCAAGCCCTTCCGGAAGGCATACAAGGT
>JBEKST010000244.1:0-4644 GCA_049516815.1 Bacteroidales bacterium
TGAAAGTCAGCGGGTTCACCTTTTTGCGCAACGGGCAGAAGTTCGGCTACCCGTTCGTTGCGTCCGTCCGCTCGATTCTGCCGATTGTGGACGAATTCGTCGTCGCGCTCGGGCCAAGCGAGGACGACACGGAAAAGCGGCTGCGCGCCATCGGCGATCCCAAAATCCGCATCATCCCGACGCAATGGAACGAGCGGATGCAAAACGGTTACAGCGTGAAAGGCTTTGTCTTTGGCCAGCAAAAAACCATCGCGCTGTTCAATTGCATGGGCGACTGGGCGTTTTATCTGGAAGCCGACGAAGTCGTGCATGAGGATGACCTGCCGAAAATCCGCGCGGCGATGGAGCGTTATCTTGAGGATGCGCGCGTCGAAGCGCTGGCCTTCGACTACCTGCATTTCTACGGCAACGCGAACACGTATGCGTGGTCGCCGGGCTGGTATCGCAGCGAAGTCCGCATCCTCCGCAACACGATTCCCGCGTGGTCGAGCGAGTCGCTCTTTTTCAACGTGGTGGTCAGCCACAAACGGTCGCGTTACCCGCGCGCGGCGCACACGGGCGCGACGATTTATCACTACGGCTGGGTGCGCAGCGAAACGCAGATGAACCTCAAGGCCGCCGCGACGCACAAATATTGGGAGAACCGGCCGGCGGCCACGGTGAATTATGCGCAAATTGATCCGGCCGCGCTGAAACTTTTCACCGGTGCGCATCCCCGGGTCGTGCGGGATTGGTTGCCGAAGGCCGAAGGGCTTTTCCCGGCGGACCCGAATCACCCATTAAGTCCGCGCGAGAAAAAGCATCGTTGGATGTTGAAGCTGGAAGTAGTACCGACGGAATCGGAGGGAAGGATCTTTTGTAATATTTCATTGCCGGAAAGTAATTTCCTCAATCCTTTCTCGGCTGCCTGCAGGGCTTCATTCGAGAAATCTAGTGTGCTGCGGTAATGGGCTTGCAGGATAAAGAACCGGATAGTCATCGGGCTATAGGCCTGGCTAAGGCCGGGGTGCTTTCCGGTAAAAAACTCCTCCAGGGTGATGAAATTATCAAGCGACTTACCCATCTTCTGTCCGTTGATGGTGATCATGTTATTGTGCATCCAGTATTTTACCGAATCGGAACCATTAGCAATTCGTGATTGGGCTATTTCTGATTCATGATGCGGAAACAACAGGTCCATACCACCGCCATGAATATCGAAATGCTCACCGAGATATTTGGTCGCCATGGCGGAGCATTCAAGGTGCCAGCCTGGGAATCCCTTACTCCATGGAGATGACCATCGCATGATGTGCTCGGGTTGCGCTTTTTTCCAGAGGGCAAAGTCCACAGGGTTTCTTTTCTCTTCTTGTCCTTCGAGTTCGCGGGTATTGGAGAGCAGATCTTGCAGGATCCTTCCGGATAGTTTCCCGTAATCGTATTTTTCATTGTATTTAATGACGTCGAAATAAACAGAACCATTGACCTCATAAGCATATCCGGCATCAATTATCTTCATGATCATTTCGATCTGTTCAGGGATGTGGCCTGATGCCCTGGGTTCTATGGATGGGCGCTTCACATTCATGGCTTCCATAAACAGGAAATAACGATCCGAATAATATTGTGCAACTTCCATGGGTTCCAGCTTCTCCAACCGTGCTTTTTTGGCGATCTTGTCTTCCCCTTCATCCTCATCATTTTCAAGATGCCCTACATCCGTGATGTTCCTGACATAACGAACCCTGTAACCCAGGTGTTGAAGATAACGAAAAACCAGGTCGAACGTAATGGCAGGACGTGCATGACCCAGGTGCGGATCGCCGTAAACCGTGGGCCCGCATACATACATGCCAGCAAATGGAGGATTGAGTGGCTGAAAATTTTCCTTCGTCCGGCTCAAGGTGTTATAAATGATTAAACTGGATTCCATCCTGTTTGGGTTCAGACAGTAAAATTAGAACTTTTTTCAGACATACCTATACAAACACCGGGTATACGAATGGTAAATAATAATCAGGGGAAAAATATATCCTGAAATTTTTATTCCAACTTCAGAATTCCTCCATTTTTCGGTTTCATCTTTGCACTAAATCAATTCAAAATAAACTTTATAAAAAATCAGAGTTATGAAAAAAGCATTGGCATTAATCCTGGTAGCTGTATTTGGTACAGCAGTAATGTTTGGTCAGGAAGTAAAAAAAGACACCAAACAGACTGAAAAGAAAGAAGTAAAAACCACAACAACCACAACTAAGGAAGCAGCAAAACCTGTTGTTGAAAAGAAAGATGTAAAAACCACAACAACCACAACTAAGGAAGCAGCAAAACCTGGTGAAACAAAAGCAGTAAAAACTACAAAAACCACAAAAAAAGTAACTGGAAAACCTGTTGAAAAGAAAGAAGTAAAAACTACTACCACTACTACTACGAAAGAAACAGCAAAACCAGCAGAAAAGAAGACTGAACCCGTAAAGAAATAAAGGCTAGCGAAACTTCCTTAATTGGTTAACGTCCCGCAGAATGATACGATTGTATCAAGATTTCTGCGGGATTTTTTATATCCGTATAAGTCCTGTAAAAATAAAAGCGATTACTTACTCCATTTAAATAGGGAATGATTACTCCTGCCCCAAACCTTAATGATAAATTCTTCCTATTTTTACAGAAAATTCTCAATCACGGGAATAATTCCCTCCCCCGAGTACTCGGGACGGGATTCCTGCCTGCCGCAGGCAGGGTTCGACTTATAAATTTTTATTCACTTCGTTCTAAAAATTTTAGTCTCACGAATTAACTTCGCTTCAGATGGAAAAAATCTTAATTATTGGCTGTTCCGGTCAGATTGGTTCGGAACTGACACTCGAATTGCGAAAGAAATATGGCGATACGAACGTAATTGCTACCGATATCCGTCCTGCTCCAAAGGAAATAGTAAATTCCGGCAAGTTCGAGATCCTGGATGTGCTGGATACTTCAAAGTTGCAACTTATCCTCGAACACGAAAAAATTACCCAGATTTACCACCTTGCTGCCATTCTTTCGGGGAATGCCGAAAAAAGACCCCTGGCTTCCTGGGATATCAACATGAAAAGCTTGATTAATGTACTCGAGCTGGCCCGCGAACTGAATATCAATAAAATATTCTGGCCAAGTTCCATTGCCGTTTTTGGGCCTACAACCCCGAGATACAATACGCCCCAGTTTACCATTATGGAACCAAACACGGTATATGGTATTAGCAAGCTGGCCGGTGAACGCTGGATCGAATACTATTATCTTAAATACGGAGTGGATACCCGCAGCATTCGCTACCCCGGCTTGATCAGTTATAAGACCGAAGCCGGCGGTGGCACTACCGATTATGCAGTTGAGATCTTCTACGATGCCATCCGCCAGAAAAAATATGAATGTTTTCTTGGTCCCGAATCGGAACTACCCATGATGTTCATGTCGGATGCCATAAAAGCCACGATTGACCTGATGGAAGCAGATTCATCGAACTTGAGCCTACGCTCCAGCTATAACGTTGCCGGAATCTGTTTTAATCCCCGCCAGCTGGCAGATGAGATCAAAAAACACATTCCTGAATTTGAGATCACCTATAAACCTGATTTCCGCCAGGCTATCGCCGATTCCTGGCCTGCCAGTATCGATGATTCGATTGCAAAGAAAGACTGGGGATTTTCCTGCGAATTTGATCTTCCGAAAATGACCAAACTTATGATCACTGAGATCAGGAAGAAACTCAGCTAGTAATCAATGCAGAATTCAGAATGCAGAATTTTCTATTCTAACTTAATTTATCCATAATTCATACATTCATAATTCTGAATTTCCTGATCTTCTATTTCTTTTCCTTCTTATAGGTAATCTTAAGACTACCTACGGGTAAATGTTCCACCACAACGGCGCTGGTATCGTTGATGTGCTGAATATCAATGGTCAACTTTTTGCCGGTTTCCTTGCTGTTAACCAGCAAGCGGGTCCCGTTGTTCCTGAGTTTCCATTTGGCATGTTCGGTTTTTCCATTAAATTCCTTGATCGCCGTTTTATTAGCGTTCATGATTATGGTAGAAAGAAGTTCTGTCACGATCAGTCTGGTAAACTGCCGTTCTGTGTTTAACAACTGCCTCGCTACAGCTGATGAATCTATTTTTTCGCCGGTGCTGTTCTTGCTTTTCTGGGCGTTTGCAGCAGTATTTGACGGTGTATTCGGAATATTGTATTTTTCAGCTTTAACAGCTTTCCATGTTCCGATAAGGTATTTCTGGTTTGGTTGGAGTATTGCACAGGATGAGATCAGGAATACAACAGTAAAAGCAAAAAACAAAGTCAGAAGTCGTTTCATATTCATCTTAATTATTTTTAAAAAACTTAATTTGTCAGGTTTTATTATCTGTCTGTAATTCTTTTATCACATCGACGGTTGAATCTTTGGCGTTTATCCTGATGTCGAAACCCCGTTTCCGGAAAACCGAGATCATCCGCTTATTATCGGTCGTAGTCTGGGCAATGAAACGTTTCAGATTCCAGCTGTTTGCAATTTCCAGGCAATAGTCGGTAAGAAGGTTTCCCAGGTCTTTCTTTTGCCATGCATCTTCAATCAAGATGGCATATTCCACGCTTTCATGGTCGGGATCGGTTTTTTTCTGCTCTTGTTCC
>JBEKST010000245.1:0-4618 GCA_049516815.1 Bacteroidales bacterium
AGATGATGTTTGTATCGATCGGATCAAGGGCAAGAAATGAAAAATAAAAAGGCCGGTCGTTTATGGCTTCCGACTGGCACATCAGGTTCCATGTGATCCCTTTGTCGCCCGAACGGTACAATCCTGTTTTTTCCGCTTCGATCAGTGCATATACGATACCGGATCTGACCGGAGAAATAGAGATCGAGACCCTACCCATGATACCAGAGGGAAGCCCTGTTGTAATCTTCGACCAGGTTTTTCCGCCGTCGGTTGACCGGAAAAGTCCGCTTCCTTTACCTCCGGAACTAAATGACCACGGAGTTCTCCGGAATTCCCACATACCTGCATACATGATATCAGGATCACCTGGGTCGATAGCCACATCACAGCATCCTGTATTCTCATCAACATAGAGTATTTTATCCCATGTTTTCCCGCCGTCGATGGTCTTGAATAATCCCCTTTCAGGACTGGAGTTCCAGAGGTTCCCAAGGGCTGCAACGAAAACAATATCAGAATTTTTCGGATGGATGGAGATCTTTGCGATGCGTTCGGTTTTTTCCAATCCCATTTTCTGCCAGGTCTCGCCGGCATTGTTTGTCTTATAGATGCCGTCGCCAACAGAAGTAGAATTTCGTACCCAAACTTCACCCGTTCCGACCCATACCGTATCTGGGTGATTTTGGTCGATAGTGATTGTCCCGATCGATTGATTGTATTTATCAAAAACGGGTTTAAAAGTAGTTCCGTAGTTTTTGGACTTCCATAATCCTCCGCTGGCTGCCCCAACGTAAAGGATGGCCGGGTTCTTATCAACCGCATCCAGGGCGGAAATCCGGCCACTCATAGTAGCCGGGCCTATCTGCCGGGCTTTGATATCACCAAAAGTATTTTCGTCCACCCTGAACTGCGCCAGAGTCATTTGTGTATAAAGGATGCACAGAAAAATGAAAATGATACGAATCATATGTTTCGATCTAAAAAATGTAATAGTAAGCTATTTTTTTAACGGTTTGACAAAGAGACTGTCACTGACAGGAATATTGATCTCCATTTTATCTGTTTCTACCTGTGAAACTGTCTGACCCTTGAATTTATTTGTATTGGTTTTGGCGATTAATACGCCATTGAACTCACTGTAATTGGAAAAATAACATTCGCTTTCGATTTCATTACCCTGGATCTTCACAGTTGCAGCCATTTTGAGTGGCACATAGTTTTCCGCATCAATGAACCAGGTTTCTATATCCCCGTCTTCTTTGGTCAGTTTTATTTTATAGACTAATGAACCTTCAAAATCTTCTTTGCCAATCAGTTCGGCTTTATGACCTTTTTCCTTCCAGTTATAAAGTGCCCCTTCGACGTCGGCCTGGTTTTTCATTCCTTTTATTTCATCCGCGGTCATGTCTTGCGGATCCGAGGATCCGGACCAGGGAATGATGCTCCACCCCTGTTTTCCGTCAAAAACCTGTATCATTTTATTTCCTTGTACTTCTACTTCAACCCGGAGTTTACCCGGGCGCTTCATATAAAATTTAAGAGGATATTCTATGCCCTGTGAAATAGTTTTTGCGATAACGGTAACCGTCTGCCACTCCTTCATCTTCTCGATTCCGATTGCTTTATAATAGGCTGAAAGAATATCGTCCAGCTTCGCTTCCTGCGCCCTGCAGGACATTGAACTCAAAATGAAAATTGCGATAAATAAAAGCAGTTTTGTTTTCATTTTATTCATTTTTAAAATTATTTTTTGATTCTGGTTTTAAACAGAATATCGGTTCTATGTCAATAAGGCATCTTATCCTTTTTCTCCGTCCATTCCCTGAAAAGCCTGGCGGCTTCGGGATGAGTAACCTGGTGAAAGGAAATGGTTCTTTCTTCAGGCAGAAGGTTAATTTCCTCATAAATGTGATTATCCCTGAACCCGATAGTTTCAGCCTGGAAGCGGGTTGAACAGTAATAAACCTCCTTGATGTTGGCCCAATATATTGCCGAAAGACACATAGGGCAAGGTTCGCAGGTTGCATAGATCGCGGCGCCGGAAAGATCAAAATTGCTGATATTCCTGCAGGCTTCACGGATTGCAACGATCTCGGCATGTGCAGTAGGATCATTCTGTGAAATCACCTGGTTTCCGCCTTTCCCTATAATTTTACCATCCTTTACCACGACTGCCCCAAAAGGCCCGCCAATATTGGTTCTAAGTGATTTAAAGGCCTCTTCGAAAGCGATCTTGAAGTAATTATCGTGTGATTCTATAAATACAGGTTCCATGTATGACTATTTTGTATAACAGGAAAATGTCAACAACAAAAATAATAGGTTATTCAGTCCGATGAACAAACAATCATATTATCCAATCGTATTTGTTTCATTTCCTACATGTCAAGGAAAATAATGTCATCCCGTCATTTTATCTTAATTTTGGTACCGGAAATTCAATTTTAAACTCAGGGGCTTTTGTCTGATAAATTTTCACCTGTTCCTCTGCCCGGGCTTGTTCGGTTGACACTTTCAGAAATCCGTCAGAACCGATTCATGGGTATCCCCGGTAGCCTTTTCTTCATTCCGAAGGCAACCGACCCTTTCCATATGCATCGATATGGAAAAACGCTGGAAACACCAGTAGGAGTGGCTGCAGGCCCGCATTCCCAGCTGGCTATGAACATCGTTGCTGCCTGGCTTTGTGGGTCACGTTATATCGAACTAAAGACCATTCAGACTTTCGACGATCTTCATATTCCCAAGCCCTGTATCGATATGCGGGATGAAGGATACAACTGTGAATGGTCACAGGAGCTCAAAATTGACCAGTCGTTTACCGAATACCTGAATGCATGGATCCTCATCCATATTCTTCATAAGGAACTCGGTCTAAAAGGAGTCACCGGAACCATTTTTAATATGAGTGTAGGATACAACCTCGAAGGTATCCTGGAACCGAATGTACAAGGATTTCTGAATAAGATGCAGGATTGCAGCATGGAACTTGCAGCAGCGAAAACAGCGATCCGTGTGATCTATCCTGCGATTGACCAACTGGATATCCCTTCCCGCATATCCGACAGTATCACGCTGAGTACCATGCATGGCTGTCCGCCGGAAGAGATCGGGAAGATCGGACAATACCTGATCGGGGAAAAGAAACTACATACAACCATCAAATTAAATCCAACCTTGCTTGGACCAGAATCCTTACGTAGCCTGCTGAATCCAAAAAATGGATTCTTTACGGAAATACCCGACCTGGCTTTTGAGCATGACTTAAAATACGCTGATGCAATAGAGATCATCAATTCCCTGACTGGAGCATCTTCCGTTAACGGGTTACAATTCAGCATTAAACTTACTAATACATTGGAATGCCTCAATACCGGTAAGGTTTTCGATGAAAGAGAAAAGATGCAATATATGAGTGGACGGGCACTTCATCCGGTGAGCATCAACCTGGCCCGGAAATTACAGAATGACTTTAACGGAAAACTTGATATTTCATTCTCTGCCGGGGGAGATTGTTTTAACATTGTTCCCATACTTGCCTGCGGGATGAAGCCAGTGACGATCTGCAGCGATCTGCTGAAACCTGGCGGTTATGGCAGGTTGTGGCAGTATATTGAGAATATCCGCAAAGACTTTGGGGACGAAAAAGCAAGGTGCATCGAAGATCATATTCTTATCTCTTCCGGAAAACCAGATCAGAATCTGCCCGAAGCCGCGCTTATGAACCTGAACCGATATGCTGACCGCGTGACAGGTGAATCCGCATACAAGAAAAAGATACTTACCGACCGGGATATAAAAACCCAAAGACCATTGGGATATTTTGATTGTATCCATGCACCCTGCGTGGACGCCTGTCCGACCAACCAAAAAATTCCCGGTTATATGTTTGCTGTTTCCAGGAATGACCTGGTTGCTGCCTTCGAAACCATCTTCGAAACCAACCCGTTTCCTTCCGTTACCGGCATGGTATGCGACCATCTCTGCCAGTTGAAATGCACCCGGATCAATTACGATGGAGCATTACATATCCGCGAGATCAAGCGGTTCGTTGCCGAAAATTATTCTTCAGATCTTCACGGAGATCCTATAAAATCCAACGGAAAAAAAGCTGCCATTATCGGCGCCGGACCGGCCGGGCTATCCTGTGCCTGGTTTCTCAGAAAGGCAGGATTTGAAGTTCATGTTTTTGAACAAAAGAATATGGCAGGAGGCATGGTCTCTGCAGCCATCCCTTCTTTCCGGCTTACAAACGAGGCCATCGACCGAGATATCAACCTTATCCTGGCCGCCACGCTGACGCTGCTCGGCCTCATCATCGGATTCAGCTTTTCGATGGCCGTAAACCGCTACGATCTGCGCAAGAATTACGAGGAGGCAGAAGCCAACGCAATCGGCACTGAATACGTTCGGGCCGACCTCCTGTCTGCCGCAGATGCGGCGAGAGTGCGTGCGTTGCTTGGCAAATACCTCGATCAGCGTGTGCTCTTCTATGTGACCCGCGATAAGCAGCGCCTCGCGCAGATCAACGCCGATACCACCCAGTTGCAAAGCGAGCTATGGTCTGTGGTCAAAAACTCGACCTCAGCCCAGCCGGCCCCCATCGTCGCTTTGGCCGTTTCGGGCATGAACGATG
>JBEKST010000246.1:0-4592 GCA_049516815.1 Bacteroidales bacterium
GCATTGACCTTTGTTACATTGGAGTCAAAATATCGGCATACATCCACGGCCGCCTTATCAATGGCAGCCAGCGACTTCAACAGCGGGGTCTTATAATCCAGCGCTTCACCGGTATAGGAAACAAACAAAGTTGGGATGCACAGGGTTTTATCGATGATGAAAGCAGGAGATGTGGGATCCCATGCAGTATATCCGCGTGCTTCGAAGGTCGAACGCATACCTCCGCTTGGGAAACTCGAGGCATCGGGTTCATGCTGTGAAAGCTGGCTTCCGCTGAAATTCTCGATGGCTTTTCCTCCTTCGACCGGATCCAGGAAGGAATCATGCTTCTCTGCCGTCAGGCCGGTAAGAGGGAAAAACCAGTGGGTAAAATTGGTTGCTCCTTTAGCCAGTGCCCAGGCTTTCATCCCGGCTGCAACCTGATCGGCGGTTTTCCGGTCGATCCTTTCTCCTTTTTCGATCGAATTTATTACCTGATGAAACGCCTCTGCCGTAAGGTATTCCTTCATGGCAGAATGGTTAAACGTCAATTCTCCGAAATAATCCGAGGCTTTTCTTTCCGGGAATTCTACAGGTTTGCGCTTGTGGTGGATAGAAATCTCTAACGCCCTGAAACGAATATTTTCCATTTCCAATAATTAAGATTCAATAAAAAATGCATACCGGGTTTATCCGCAATGCAGGTAAGCTTTGACAAGCTTCAGGACCTCTTTTTCGTTGTCCTGAATGCTTGCACGAAGTTGCTCATCATTATAACTCCTAAGTTTTTTGATAATGCCGTCGATAATCTGGTGAGGGAAAACATTGAATTTTTCATAAATCGCCCGTTGCTTTTCAAGGCAATCGGCCGAGTGCCAGCAGGAATCAGGAAGTTGCTTCAGATGCGTTGTACGGCCTTTATGTTTTTCTTCAAAGATATTTACGTCTACATAGGATTCTTTTGCAATGCTCAATGCGTTGTTCATGGTCAGGCCATGCCTTGCTGCTACGGTCAATCCGGCGAGTAGCAGGTAAATGTCGGCCGATCCATCCGGGCATCGGAATTCAACCGTTTGCCGGCGGGTAAAATCTCGTTCGCAATCTTTTTCATTGGGATTGCAATCGGAAATCATGCTGATATTTGAATTCCAGCCTAGGGGAACCCTAACCAGGACAGACCGGTTCCGGTCACCCCAGCAGATGTTAGTAGGTGCTTCCTGCTGGGGAACCAACCTGAAATAACTCGTAGGGATGGTGTTTCCGAAGGCAGTAAGCGATTGTGCAAGGTCAACATAACCAGCGATAATTTTTTTTGCCGCATTGGAAAGTAAACCATCTTCCACCATCGCATTATTGTTGTCCTTCATCAGTTTGGTATGGATGTGAAGGCCGCTACCGGCTTTACCGGTGGTTATTTTGGGTGCGAAGGTGGCCGTCACGCTATATTTATAAGCCAGGCAACGCAACACCCATTTTGCAATGAGAATCTGATCAGCGGCTTCTTCCAGCTTTACCGGGATAAATTCGATTTCGCTTTGCTCATAGGTAAAGCATCCTTCCGAAAAGTTACCAACTTCCGAATGCCCATATTTAATGTTTCCTCCGCATTTGGCAATGGCCCGCATAGCTTCCATACGAAGGCCTCCCCATTTTGTAAAAGGAGGTGATTCATGATAACCGCGCTCATCTATGGCTTCATAAGCAGAATCCTTGTCGCTGATGATGTAATATTCCAGTTCTCCCATCCCTTCTAAGAGCATCCCGGTTTGCTCCTGCAATACCTGGTGAGATTTCCTGAGGATGTATTCGGGTGAATTAGCAAAAGGAAGGCCGTCCTTGTTATAGTATGAACAGAGAACATCCAGTGTTGGAACCTCCGAAAAAGGATTGACAAAAGCAGTGCGATAACGCGGAATCACATATAGATCACTGGAACCGGCTTCCACGTAATGCGGAAAGAGGCTGGAGCCGTCAACCCGTTCTCCTGCACTGAGCATACTGTCGAGGTGACGCTTGCTGTTGATGATGAAGTTCAGCGTCTTTAACCTTCCGTCGGCTCCGGCATATCGGAAATTGATCATTTCAATTCCATTGGATTCAATGAAACGGATAAGATCGTTCTTAGTGAAATCCTGGCTTGGCTTTTCGAGAAATCGGGTAAGCGGGTTCGGGTTCAGCGCTAAAGTATCTTTCATAAATGTTCGTTACTTGTCAGTGTAGCATCGGCAAAATTAATAAATTTTCCTAATTTTGACCCTTTGCCTTCAATCAATATAAACCCGAAGAATGCTTACCGGAACGCATGAAATAATTGTCTTTGCCGGCTTTCTCCTGTTCATCATCCTGATGCTCAGCTTTGATCTCGGGGTGATTAATAAAAGAAGTCATACTCTTACTTTTCGCGAAGCATTATTCTGGACCATATTCTGGGTCGGACTGGCCATTATGTTTTACCTCCTGATCCGGTTCTTTGGTAACCAACTACATGGGATCCGAGGCAAGGCAGATATCCAGGCCCTGATCAACCGTTACCATCATCCCATCAGCATTGTCAATTCAGATCTTCCAAAAGCCATTGAGGATTACAACCGCAACCTTTCGCTCGAATACCTCACCGGATACCTGATCGAGTATTCGCTTTCAGTGGATAACATCTTTGTGATCATTATGATCTTTCTTTCCTTTAATATTGAACAACGATATTACCACCGGGTGTTATTCTGGGGGATCCTTGGCGCCATCATCATGCGGTTTCTCTTCATCTTCGTGGCCAGCGCCCTGATCGAACGTTTTGAATGGATCCTGATGGCATTTGGCGTCCTTCTGGTTTACCTCGGGATCAAGCTGGGATGGGAATTCTTTTCAGGGAAAATTGCAGAGAAGATTGATACGCATCATCATCCAATCGTGAAATTCATTTCCCGGTTTTTTTCCGTTACTGCTGAAAAATCCGGCCAGCGCTTCTGGATCAGGAAAAGAGGGAAAATCTTTATTACGCCCCTGCTTATCGTCCTGATCGTCATTGAATTTTCAGATGTGCTTTTCGCTGTTGATTCCGTTCCGGCAGTGTTTTCAGTGACCCGCGATCCATTGATCGTTTTCTTCTCAAACATTTCTGCCATTCTGGGGTTGCGTGCGCTTTTCTTCATAGTCATGAATGTCATGAACCGGTTCCGGTTCCTGAAGCTCGGACTTGCATGTTTGTTGTCATTTATTGGGGTGAAAATGGTACTTCAGTTTAACATCTCAACAAATCATTCACTCGGTATCATCATCGGGATCTTGTCGGTATTTGTTTTGCTTTCAATGATCTTTCCGGGGAAAAAGGATCATATTGATTTATAACATTTCTCTGTGTACCTTTATTTTTTTCTCTGTGGATCCCTGCCTGCGGCAGGCAGGTCTGTGTAACTGACCTTTTTACGGAATGGAATTACGCAGAGGGTCACAGAGAAGGCACAGAGTTTCACAGAGATCAGGTGATTTTTGCGGGTTGATCGGAATAATATTTTTCCAGCAATTCCTTCGCCGCAACATAAGGACTGATTTTTCCTGCAACGACATCCATTTCCATTTTCTTCAATTGATGAATAATATCTTTGCGGGAGTAGAAGCTGGTTTTTAACGATTCGTCGATGGCGTCGAAAAAGACTTGGCGATCCTGTTCCATGCGCCGACGCGTAAAAAATCCTTTTGCTGAAGTAAATCTACAAAAATCATCAATGGTTTCCCACACATTGATGATGCCTTCGTGGGTTTTTGCTGAGCAGGTTTCCACCACCGGGATCCAGCCTGATTCGGGGGGCGGAAAAAGATGAAGGGCATTAGAATATTCGGCTTTGGCTAAGTTTGCTTTTGCAATGTTATCGCCATCGGCTTTATTGATCAAGATGGCATCTGCCATTTCGATGATTCCGCGTTTGATCCCCTGCAATTCGTCGCCGGCGCCCGCAAGCATGAGCAGGAGGAAGAAATCCACCATGGAATGAACTGCAGTTTCCGACTGGCCTACCCCAACTGTTTCAACCAGGATCACATCAAAACCGGCAGCTTCGCAAAGAACAATGGTTTCCCTCGTTTTACGGGCAACGCCACCAAGGGACCCGGCAGAAGGAGAAGGGCGGATGAAGGCATCAGGATTGGTGGCCAATTCTTCCATTCGGGTTTTATCGCCAAGAATACTTCCTTTTGAACGGCTGCTGCTCGGATCGATCGCCAAAACCGCCAGCTTATGCCCGTTCGCTGTAAGATGTTTGCCAAGTGCTTCAATAAAGGTACTTTTCCCCACGCCCGGTACACCGGTAATCCCGATGCGGATACTGGATGCTGGATACTGGATGCTGGATTCCGACTTCAAACATCGCGCAATGATCTCCTGGGCTTTTTCCTGATGCGTATGAAGTGAACTTTCAACAAGGGTAATAGCTTTGCTGAGAACCGTCCTATTCCCTTCCCTGATACCCTTCACAAAATCGGCCACACTCAAGGGTTTGCGTTTTCCGGATCTCAGTTTCCGGATCGCCTCTTCATTGATCTGAGAAGGTTGTTCGATCCCTTCCATGACGTTCAGGGCGCTTTTATATTCTTTGCTTTCAGGCATCCTAATTCCGTTG
>JBEKST010000247.1:0-4591 GCA_049516815.1 Bacteroidales bacterium
ACGTCACCCAGAAGCTACAGCAAAGCATCTCGTCAAGCGGCTCGAGCAATTGGGCTATTCAGTTTTTTTGCAACAACCCGCGATTTGCCCGGTGGCGTAGGTATTTTCAAGACAGTCTTGAGGAATACCAGCAATGGTTTCCCTGGACCCCCACCCCAAATACAGCAGGGAAAGCATATCCGGCGCGATGGAAACGGGTTTGCCGGTGGACGGATCCACCAGATAGGTGCCCTGTTGGAAATAGGTGGCATCCTGTTGTGGTTCACCTGCGGTGGAGATGTAAGCTTGTTGGGCAATGGGATCAAAGGCAAAAGAATGGAAATTATGCGGCCAGATGAGATCTATTGATTTTTGATGGATGTCCAATATTTCCAAATTGAAGGTGCCCCTGCCATTGGCGTCTTCGGAAACCAAGGCCTGATGATCAGAGACCCATTCATCAAAATCACAACCGCGAATACCGCTATGATCGCCGGCACCTCGCATGGAAAAACCTGACGAACCGGAACCGTTCGCCGCAGAAAGATACCACGTCCCGCACATCCCTTCGCCAACATTATAGATGCCGCTGTTCAAGATCCAATTACCATCTGGTGACCGTATTATCTTGTAAACTTCGGAGGGACCACTGGTGATGCGTGTCATAACCCCTGAATCCAGGTTGTAGGTATAAACATCGGAGGATGTTCCCTCTGAACCTGAAGCAAAGGCCAGCACATGCCCGTCAGGTGACCAGCTGTTGGTGTATATAAAGGCCGTAAATGCAGCCAGCAGACTGGAAGCTAGGTCGCTTCTTGAAGCATATCCCTGTACTTCAAAATCTGAAGGCGAATTGGCAATAATACTATCTGCCGCCATGAGAAAATTTTGTGGGTAAACTTTATTTAAGAGGGATTTTTGGAAGACGATACTACCATCCATCGTGCGCATGATATTGAGATCGATCTGTTGCGGAACGGCCGGGGCCGCCGAAAGATCTGTCAGGGAATCCAAATGCCCGCTGTAATAGACCAGATATTGGCCGTCCAGCGAAAGCCCTCCAACACCCCATTGGAGGATATCCCCGGCTGGTCTGGAAATCACGAGTCTGGCCGCCTGGATTGGGTCGAACAATGTTATTTTCGAAGGCACGGTAGGGTTATCCTGAAATGCCAGGAAAGGACCTTGTGGCGAAAACACAGCAGGGGGTACCAATGTTGGTAGTTGCGTCATGGCAGATTGAATTGTTGGGATGGTAGCTGGTTCTGTCTGGATGGTTTCCAACGCCGGTGTGGAGTTAGGTGAAATATTACTCAAAGGTCTGGCAGTGGGGTTGAAGGATTCACAAGAACTAAAAACCAGGATCAGACAGGCCATCAACATTAGTTGTTTTATCATTGGAGTTTTCTCCAGATAAATTAACATCAAAACACACTTCTAGAAGTTTTGCCCTCGCGGACACTCAATTGCGTCCGGTTTTCTGAAAATACAGATGAGTAGAATAATAAACAGTATAGCTAATTCAATCTAAATGGGCAATCGCTTATTTCCGAATAATTTGGAATGAATTCCCGTTAAATAGAAGGATAGCATTTATTAATGCCATTGGTTTATTTCGGCCAGATTGGACCAGGCCTCTCGAGTACGGTCGGGAAAGAATCGGCTACTGTTGCATATGGTAAATCTTCAAGTCCAATTCAAAAGAAACCTACATTTCATTCATTAAAGGAGAGTAATGAACACTGTAAACAGAACTTCCAGAGTTTTAGGCGTTGCATTTCTTCTTCAGTTCGTTACATCTTTATTCTGTGGAACGATCTTGCGCCAGGCCTGGTTCGTGGCTGGAAATCTGGGTGAAACCATGCTCAACATCGCAAATAAACCCTGGATGATGCAGGCAACCATTCTGGTTGATGTGCTGACAGCCTTCAGTGTCATTTTCTTGGGAGCCATTCTTTTTGTGAGCCTGAGAAAACAGAACGAAAAAATCGCCCTGGTTGCCATGGGGTTTTATATATTGGAAGCAGCTCTTCTGGTTGTCAGCAGAATAGAGGCTTTTTCTCTCATGGGTATAAGCCAGGAATTCGTCACCACCGGATCCCCGGCTTATCTGCTGACGATGGGAAAGCTGACATTTGAATCCATGGATTTTGTTGGAAGTACTCTGCATATGCTAGCTTTTTGCTTTGGCGGGATACTTTTCCATTACCTGCTCTATCGATCGGGCATTGTTCCTCGGGGTCTGTCCCTCTGGGGGCTGATCACCGTTTTTCCCTGCCTGGCAGGAACACAGTTGGCTGTATTCGGCTATCAAGTGCCATTTTTCATATACCTACCTTATGCACCCTTTGAGTTGGTAATCGCAATTTGAATTTTGGTCAAAGGCATCCAGGTCGGTTCAGAACCTGAGTTCCATCTGGCGCAGGCAAACGATGCAATCTGAGTGCATAATAAGAAGGATAGCCCGATGAAAGCTATTGTATATACCCAATACGGATCGGCGGATGTTGCTCAGCTAAAAGAGCTGGAAAAACCCGCGCCCATGGATGATGAAGTTCTGGTAAAGGTTATGGCTGCCTCTGTAAATGCTTATGACTGGCATTTCCTGAGCGCGGACATATTTCTGATCCGCTTGACAGCCGGGCTGTTCAATCCTAAAAACAATCGCCTTGGCGCCGATATGGCCGGGCGGGTGGAAATAGTTGGCAGTGCCGTCAGGCAGTTTCGGCCTGGCGATGAGGTATTCGGGGATATTGGCACATGGGGCAATGGCGCATTTTCCGAATATGTTTGTGTTCCTGAAAAGGCATTTGCACCGAAACCGGCCAATCTATCCTTCGAGCAAGCCGCGGCGGTACCCATGGCGGCGCTCACTGCCCTGCAGGGTCTGCGTGACATGGGCCGGATCCAGCCAGGGAAAAAGGTATTAATCAATGGTGCCTCCGGTGGGGTGGGGACGTTCGCGGTGCAGATAGCCAAGTACTTCGATGCGGAAGTTACGGCCGTTTGCAGCACCGGCAAAATGGAGCTGGTGTGCTCGCTCGGGGCCGATCATGTGATTGACTACACCAAGGAAGATTTCACCAAGAATGGGCGGCAATATGACCTGATCCTGGCTGCAAACGGATATCATCCGATCTCAGCCTATCAGCGTTCCTTGACGCCCAGAGGCATTTATGTGATGGCCGGAGGTTCCGTGGGTCAAATCTTCCAAGCCATGCTTTTCGCACCTCTTCTGTCAGAAAGCGTGGGCAGGAAACTGGGCGCCGTAACGGCAAGAACGAGCCAAAAAGACCTGGCGATTCTGAAAGAGCTTCTGGAAGCAGGCAAAGTCGTCCCAGTCATCGATCGATGCTACCCGTTAAGTGAGGCGGCCGAAGCGCTCCGGTATCTGGGAGAAGGACATGCGCGAGGAAAAATAGTCATCACGATGGGGTAGAAGAAAGAATTGGGATCTTCCTACTTTGGTATAACCCAATGAGCAGGCGTCAAAGGGGGTTTTACCGTGAAGAAATAGCAAATATCTTGACAAATAGACGTATAATAGCCTTATTAAATTGATCTTCCTACCGCGGGCAGGTCATCCAGGAGGCAGAAATGGATTTTAAGGTCAATGACAGTGCTCTTGAAGAAGCTTTGGCGAAGGTTGAAGGGGTGCGGAACTGGAGTCCGCGAGTGATTTCCAAAATGGAAAACTCCATCCGCACTGCTAATGATGAGGATCTTTTCCGTGTCAACCCGCTGCAATGGGCGCAGGAAAAAAACGTGGACAGCCACGAAGCTGTTGATCTCTTCCTGCATGGGGTGAAAGCAGGTCTATTCGATATGGACTGGAATGTCATCTGCCCGTGTTGCGGCAAAATCACGCAAAGTCTGCGGGACTTGCACAGTATGCAGTCACAAATCAACTGCACAGTTTGCTTCCGTAACGACCAGGCAACCCTTGATCTTTTTCAAGGCGCTGCACAGTCCGTTGGGAAACTTTAAGCAATTTTGCTACTTCAACCAAAGTCAAAAGAATAGAAGAATCAGATCCCTCCCGGCGCCGGTCGGCTTCGCTCGGGATGGCGCCGGGAGGGGGAGGGGAGGGAAGATTATTTCCTTGGGTCGAAGGTAATTCCGGCTTAGGAACGACCACCGGAGCAACCCTGACAGAGGGGGCGGGCGAGGCAACCGATTGTTTATTTTTCTCACGATCCAGTTTACGCCTTAATTTCGCTTGTTTTCCGGACATTTAAACCCTCCTGTCGTAATCTGTCGTTTTCTGACGCAATAGAATATAAATGCCTCGATTCCAAAGGTTGGGCATTACGTCAATTAACGTCAAATGATGACATTCTATCTTTTCCTTCATTTTTTCTTCATTTTCTATACAGCCATTTTTGCAAATAGAGACAACATGCGAGAACTGTATGATCAACATCAAAAGGATATACTTGAAAGTGAAAAGGACTTATTTGAAACAACAAAAAGGGTTACGGGACGAATAGAAGAAATCGATAAAAAACTCGAAAGTCTTGTTGCGGCTATCGAGAATGGAATTTCATTAGATGGAATAAAAAAAAGATTTGATGAATTGACAGACGAAAAGAAAACATTAAAGGATTTATTG
>JBEKST010000248.1:0-4582 GCA_049516815.1 Bacteroidales bacterium
TAGCCAAAACCAAAAAGAAATCACTACAGGTCAATTGCGTCTCCAACCAAAAGCAAATTGGCGTCGCCCTATCGCTTTATACCGGCGACAACGCTGACATCCTGCCGCTCTTGGTGGATTGGAACGCCCTCGGTGGCCAGGATGGCACTTATGATTTCTTCGTCGCCGCTACCAACCGGGCGCTCTACAGCTACCAGGGCAATGGCCAGATATTTCACTGTCCGTCCGATAAAGGAGACTCCTTTGTCGCCCATCCCACTCCGCCCGGCGCGAATTGCTGGAGGAACTGGGCATCGGTCGTCCATCCACCTATGCACCTATCATTTCCACCATCCAGAAACGGGAATATGTGATCAAGGAAGATCGCGAAGGCCTTGTACGCCAATATTCATTGATCAAACTGAAAGGCCAGTCGATTACCGAAGAAATAAAAACGGAAAACACAGGCTTCGAAAAAGCCAAGCTTTACCCGACGGATATCGGCAACCTGGTCAACAACTTTCTGATGCAGTATTTTGTTAATATCCTGGATTATAATTTCACTGCCGATGTGGAGTTGGAGTTTGATGAAATCGCCAATGGGAAATTGGTATGGAATAAAATGATTCATAATTTTTATTATCCTTTTCATGCCCAGATTGAAGAAACACTTGAAACTTCAAAAAAAGTAAACGGGGAAAAATTCCTGGGTAAGGATCCCCTGAGCGGGGAGAACCTTTCTGTCAGGATCGGCAGGTACGGCCCGATGGTACAACTTGGCGACAGCGATTCGGAAAATAAACCCCGGTTTGCATCCCTGAAAAAAGGACAAAGTATTGATACAATTACCCTTGACGACGCGCTGGAACTTTTTAAATTACCAAGATCACTTGGCGATTATGAGGATTCCGAAGTGATCGTGTCGACCGGACGTTTTGGTCCGTATGTCCGCCATAAATCGGTATTCTATTCTCTTGCGAAAACGGATGACCCCATGACAATAGTACTGGAAAGAGCGGTCGAACTCATCACGGAAAAACGCAGGAAGCAAATGGAAAAAACTATTCGGGATTTTTCCGGAAACACTGATATGAAGATCCTGAAAGGCCGCTATGGTGCTTATATTTCATACAAGAGACAGAATTATAAAATTCCGAAAAGCAAGGATCCTGAAGAACTGACATTGGAAGATTGTCTTCATATTGTAAAAGAAACAGAACCTTCCAAACCGGGCAGGATGTCAAGAAAAAAGAAGTAAATTTGATCCGGCCATTTAATCAGATGTATGGATATTTCTGAATTTTTTGAACCTACTGATGTCAGCTATACTCCTGAGTCTTCCGGGCTGCTCCGGATGGGAGATAAGATAACCGCTTTTACCAATCCCGGAAATTTTCCCGATTACAATGATGCCGACATTGTGCTAATCGGGGTGAAGGAAGACCGGAATGCATTTAACAACGAAGGCTGTGCATTTGCACCCGACTACGTGCGCAAGCACTTGTATAATCTGTTTCCGGGATCTTTCGAGCCGAAGATCGTTGACCTGGGTAATATCAAAGCGGGATTCCAGGTATCAGATACCTATTTTGGTCTTTCTTCCGTCATTGCGGAAATGCTGGAAAACAACATCTTTCCCGTCATCATCGGCGGCAGCCAGGATCTGACTTATGCCAACTACCAGGCTTACCAGAGCCTCGGGCAGATCATCAATATCGTTTCTATTGATTCTATGTTCGACCTTGGCAGTTCAGAAAATGAAGTTACTTCCCGGTCGTTCCTGAGCAACATCATCCTGCATCAGCCTAATTACCTCTTCAACTATGCCAACCTGGGTTACCAGACCTACTTTGTCGACCAGGACGCGCTGAAATTGATGAAAAATCTGATGTTCGATACTTACCGGCTTGGATTGTTGCGGGAGAACCTTGAAGAAGCAGAGCCCGTCGTAAGAAATGCTGACCTGATCACCGTGGATATATCGTCCATAAGGTTTTCAGATGCGCCCGGCAACGTGAATGCCTCGCCAAATGGTTTTTATGGCGAAGAGATCTGCCAGATCATCCGATATGCAGGATTGAGCGATAAGCTTACTTCCATCGGCTTTTATGAAACCAATCCCCAGTACGACCGTAATGGTCAGACGGCCCACCTGGTGGCACAAATGATTTGGTATTTCGTCGAAGGGTTCTATAACCGTCCTCACGATTTTCCTTTCAAAAATGATGAAGATTATATCCGGTACCGCGTTACGATCACCGATCACAAAGAAGAGCTGACATTTTATAAAAGCAAAAAGACAGATCGCTGGTGGATGGAGATCCCGTTACAATCTGAACAACGCATCAAGTATCAGCGTCATTATCTTGTTCCCTGTTCCTACCAGGATTACCAGACCGCTTGCACTAACGATATTCCCGACCGCTGGTGGATGGTTTATCAAAAACTAATGTAGAGCTTTTACTATACTGAGGTCGGAGGTCGGAGATCCGATTTCTGACCTCAGACCTCCGACTTCTGACTTCAGATTCCTCTCTCCGGATTCTCTGCCAGGAACGCTTTCCATCCAGAATAACTTCTCTTCTCCTGACTTGCATTACGTTGAAAATAATGGCACATCGCAACGGCAAGTCCGTCAGTTGCATCTAAGTGTTTCGGCATTTCTTTAAAACTCAACAGCGTTTGAAGCATGGCTGCAACCTGTTCCTTTGATGCGCTTCCTTTTCCGGTGATGGATTGCTTGACTTTCTTCGGCGAATATTCGAAAACCGGCACTGATCGCGATAAAGCAGCAGCGATCGCCACCCCTTGCGCCCGGCCCAGTTTCAACATCGACTGTACATTTTTTCCATAAAACGGGGCTTCAATGGCTAATTCATCCGGGTGATATTGTTCTATCAGTAAACAAGTTTGTTCAAAAATATTTTTCAGCTTCAGGGCATAACCCTCAACTTTGTTTAATTTTAACACACCAAGCGATAAAAGACTTAACTTTTTTCCCGTGATTCCAATGATACCGTAACCCATGATATTCGTTCCGGGATCGATGCCCAAAATGATGCGGTTATCTGTCAATTTTTTATAGATAGGATGAAGACAAAATTAAAGAAAACCTACAACATATTACTCAGGATTCTCATCTTCGCAGCTACTTATGGATTTCTGTATAAAAAGATCTTTCATGGCAAAGATTGGCAGCAGCAATATAACTTGTTTACCGGCCTCCTGGAGAAACCCGGTATAAAAAACATGCTGTTCATTATAGTTTTACTGATGCTTATAAATTGGGGATTGGAATCACAAAAGTGGCGTTTTATGATTGGGAAGATCGAACGTGTCTCATTTTTCCGGGCATTTCAGGCCGTTTTTACAGGGGCATCTATCAGCTTTTTTACACCGAACCGTACCGGTGAATATTTTGGCAGGGCATTTATTCTCGATAAAGCCAGTCATGTGGACGGGATTCTCATTACCATCCTCGGAAGTATGAGCCAGTTGCTCATCACTATCCTCACAGGAACCTTGTCGTTGCTGGTGTTTATACCGGGATTTTTGAGTAGCAATGCGTTTTTTTCCGGTTATATATATTACGGGTTTGTGGTGCTGATTATCTTTCTCGATCTGTTGTTGCTGTTCCTCGTAGTGAATGTTCGGTTCCTGGCTATTCTGCGAGATAAGCTGCTCCGGTCGAAACTGAAAAAATTCCGGAAACACTTAGCGGTTTTTTCCGATTTCCGGCCACGTAACATGGCTTATGTGATCGGGATGAGTTTTCTGCGCTATATAGTTTTTACCATCCAGTTCCTTGTTTTGTTGAAATTTTTTTCCGTGCCGGTCCCCCTCTTTGACGGTGTCATCATTATCTCCCTGATTTTTTTCGTTTTATCAATTGTGCCTACGATCACACTCACCGAACTTGGTATCCGGGATTCCGCAGCCGTATATTTCTTTGGGATTTATTTCAGCCATTCAGGGGGCATGTCGGATTCCATCCTGATCGGGATCCTTTCAGCTGCCACGCTGCTTTGGATCATTAACCTCGCGATTCCTGCCGTGATAGGGACGTTTTTCGTTTTCAGGCTGAAATTCTTCCGTAAAAATTCACGGGTTTCTTAACCAAGAATCATGACAGCGCTGACTATTTTTTGTACCGGTTTCATGGCGATTTCCGCCTTTTACTTTTTTATTATCATCCTGATCAATGTCGGAATATTCAGGTTAAAGAGATTTGTAAGGTCTGCAGTTCAACCTGTGACAAAGGTCAGCATTATCATCCCGGCAAGAAATGAAGAAGAAAATATCGGGAACTGCCTCAGGGATTTGGAAAGCCAGGATTATCCCATGGACCTTGTGGAGGTCGTGGTGGTAAATGATCATTCCACCGACATGACGGAAGAGAAGGTTTCAGGGTTTGCGCAGGTGCATTCTTTTATGAACCTTAGCCTGATCCTGACCGCCGCGACCGGGGATGATATGGCATATAAAAAACATTCTATCCGGGCGGGAGTCGATTCCTCTTCCGGAGAACTTGTCATCACGACCGATGCCGATACCCGGTTAAATCCAGGTTGGATCTCTTCCATCGGCCACTACATCGAGGAGC
>JBEKST010000249.1:0-4556 GCA_049516815.1 Bacteroidales bacterium
GAATCCCGGCAGGTCAACGAGGAACCAGGACTCATTGATGAGAAAATGATTGATCAGGCGGGTCTTCCCGGGAGTGCCAGATACTTTTGCCAGGGCTTTGGTCCCGGTAATCATATTGATCAGTGAGGATTTTCCGACATTGGACCGGCCAATGAATGCAAATTCCGGAAGATCAGTTTCCGGGCAGAGTTTCAACGAAGGACTGCTCGCAATGAAATTTGCAGACAAGATATTCATCGTACTAGTGTTAAGTTTTAAGTGTTAAGTTTTAAGTATTTTTTGGTTTTGGTTTTTGAGAGTTGATGAGGCCTTGGAGCATTGATGATATTTCTTTGGTTTCTTGAATCAAGGGCCGGGTTTCCTTAGGAGCAAGAATTCCAATTTTTTCACATATATAAATTTGGGTTCGTAATTCGGCAGCGGAACCTTTAGCAATATTAAGGAAGTGAATAAATTCCTTTTTTGAATCCCGCTCATCGCCTTCTGCAATGTTTGAGGGTATTGAAATAGCTGCCTTATTCATCTGGTCTTTCAAACCAAATTCCCGGCAATCTTTTAAAACAATATACGTATCAACAGCCAGTTTACACGACCGTTTCCAAACCTCCAACTCTTCAAACGATCTGTACGCCATAATCCTTAAAACTTAACACTTAACACTTAAAACTTAACACTTCATCAGTCACGCGTCACGCTACTTTTTTCTCCTGATCATTATGTTCGTCCAGGATGAAAACCTACGAATATAAGTGGTCAGATGTCTTTCTTTTTTCCGTGGATAAATGTCGGGGATTTTGATCATGATCCCGGTTTCTTCCACCTCCCCGAAATCATGATTAATGGCTGTACCAAAGGTATTCATAGTCGGTGAAAGGTTCATATATGCATTGACTAAGGGCGGGATATGCTCATTATGGTTGTGGATTTCATGGACCAGGATCTTGTAGTTGTCGTGGAAATCTGCGCCGATAAAAAGGCTTTTAAGGTACTCTTCATCGGTCTCTATCTGAACCGCTTTTTTTGGAGTCATCAGCTTTTCATGGTCGGGAAAATAGGTTTTGAGAAAATAGAGGATGATATCCCTTGCAAATCGGTTATAATCTGGGTACATGGTCATCTTTCCAAAAAAATAGTTAACATCCGGATTATCGATGATCATAGCGCCAAGCCCATCCCAGAGGTTATCTAATGAATACATTCCTTTTTTAAAGTTGATTGTGGGCTGATATTCGGTTTGAACAAACGACCTTCCCAGCTCGATGGAAACCGGGAGATAATCACGCACAAAGTGATCGGAAAAATCAAAGAGCTCTGCTGTGGCGCTGTTTAGTGACCCGTCCTTTTTACAGGGAATATTTTTTCCATGGATGAAACGATAACCTCCAACGATATCTTTTTCAACCGGATTCCAGACGATCAGCTGTATAAAGGGGTTATCGTCAGTATCGTATTCATCAATATCGATAGCTTGACCTGTTCCCCCGCCTGCATCACGGAAAGTTTCTTCCCTTAGCCGGCCGACTTCCCGCATCAGGTTCGGGGAACTGTGCGCCGTAAAGATAAAGATCTTATTATGGCCATTGTTTGTATTGCGGACAAAATGCGCTTCGGCAAGGTCTTCTTCCAGCAATGCCTTGTCCACCGGTGGGATGATGGGTTCCATATACAAATTTATCAAGTTATGAGTTCACTTAGATGGTATACTTTATCCTTTATTATTTGTGCCCATTCGGGATCGGTATGCGAACGATCGAACGAGGACCAGGAAATGGGATCACCAAAGATCAGCCTGACGGTTTTATCATTCTGGCGCATCATTTCATCGGGGAGGAGAATCATTTCAATATTTGCCTTGATTCCCAGTTTTTTCCGCAAATTTGCAAGGTTGTAGAAAAAGTTAGTGTTCCGCCCTGAGATGTACACAGGGATGATGTCACGCTGATACCGCCGGGCCTGCGTTACAAATGTTTTTTTCCAGTCGAGGTCCAGGATCTTTCCGCCTTTTTGTTTTCTCGATACAAGTCCTGCCGGGAAATATAAGATGGTTTTACCGGATGCAAAGGTCTGGTGAATGATCTCAACATTTTCGGTATTCTTTCCATGCTTGTTGATCGGGATGAAGAGCGGTTTCAGCCCGGGAACGAACATCAAAAGGTCATTTACCGGGAAAACGACATCCGGACGGGATTGTCCTGCAATGTGCATAAGAGCAAGTCCATCTAATCCTCCAAGCGGGTGGTTGGATGCAATGATGAATCGTCCCTGAGGTGGGATTATCTTTGACAGATTGTTAATGTCGATCACTGATCCGGGGCTTTTCATGACTTCCATCTTCACCCCGAACTCCCGGAGCATTGCACTGACAAATGCGAGCCCGAATTTGTCCCGGTGCTTATAGATGAATCCATTGATTGTATCCTGGTGAACGATCTTCTTGATAATAGAAAAAATAAAACCGGGAATGATCTTTAACAAACGCGGGTTTTTAGCTGCAAAGAGCGACTTTACATCGATAAAATTCCGGGTTATTTCAACTGGTTCAGCCATTGTGTTTGCCTCACTTCCTGTGAAGCTGTAAAATTATTTTATCGCTAAGTTGCTACAAAGCAAAATTATACCTTAATTACTTCAGGAATATCAAAACAGATAACATAAATTATAAATTGCAATTTGCTTATTGCTTGTTGATCATTGGATTTTCCTTCAAATTTTTTTAACCACATTAGGCACAGTAGGTCACATTAGTTCAAATCAAGTATTTAATTTTTAGCGTAACTGCCAACAAGCAGGTCTGTGTAATTCCAATTCGGAAAAAATTGTTACACAGAGGAACACTGAGTCAAAATGGAGGTTCACAGAGGTATTCATTTAGCTCTTTGCGACTCGCGGTGATTTTTATTTCTTAAGACAGTCACTTATTTTTTTAACAAAAATAAAAAAAAAAACCACTGATGTTGTATAAGGTTTTAATTTATGCAAAACCAGTGGCATTCCAGCGAATATTATAAAGCAACCGCTTTTTGAAGAGCCCTATTCTGCCTTTGTTTTAGTCAGCGCATTTGCTTTTTTCATCATCTTCGACTTCAGGTTGGCTGCCTTGTTCTTATGGATCACACTTTTCTTCGCCAGCTTATCCAATTGAGATATTACTCCAGGAAGGCTTTTTTCAACTTCTTCCTTTTCGGTCGTGCTTCTCAGTTTCTTAACAGCATTCCTGACAGTCTTGGCCTGGTAATAGTTCTGTGCTTTTTTTGTTTCGGTTGAACGGATTCGTTTTTCTGAACTCTTGTGATTTGCCATGGTCTTCTGTATTAGGTATTGGGTATTAAGTGTTAAGTGTTAAGTTTTAAGTTTTAAGTGTTAAGGAAATGACTATAGTTCCTGCCCTATGAATTGCTGCAAAGATACATCTTTTCAGGAAAATACAAAAAGACAGATCAGTTGAATTCCACCAAGATCTGCGATTTTGTGAATGTCTCCTTAACCTTGACATTGATCTTCTTGATGCGGCCGGTCATGGGTGAAGAAAGGATGTTGTTCATCTTCATGGCCTGGAAGGTCAGCAGGGGGTCTCCCTTCTTTACCTTGTGTTTTTCCTTAACGAAGATCTTAATAATGGTTCCCGGTATGAAAGCGAAAACTTTTTTAGGGTCCGGCACTGTATACGACTTCCGGTTCATGAACTTTTTAGTGAAAGTTGTCTTGAAGTTTCCTTCTTCAAAATTAAAGATATGATATTCGGGTTCTGGGTTCTCAATGTCCATGGTCGCTGATTTGGTATTTTTATATTATCATTCTTTTATTTTTCAACCGTCAAAAGAAAAGAATTAAAAGAAAAATCACCGCATTTACTTTCTTTTGCTTCCACCAAAAACCCCACCCCGAGGGGCTGACTAATAAGTAAGGTTTTTTATTTCACGCAAATATCGCCGAGAAAACGCAAAGAACGCAAAACCTTGAATCATAGTTTAATAGTCTATGCGCTCTTTGCGAAATCATTGCGGCCTTTGCGTGAAAAAAGTCTTTTCTGGTACTTTTTAGACAACCTCAATAAATCAAAATCACCGCTGCATGAAATTTTCTAAAAATCTTCGTCATTTGCTAAACTGCGGAAACTCGTCGCTTCGCTCCTCAAACACTCCGCAGTTTTTAACGCTCATTCCTTGATTTTCTTAACGCAAATTTCATGAGGCGGAAAAAGAAAAAAAATCACAAAATCATAAAATAATTTACCACTCACTTAATCACTTAATACTTAAAACTTAACATTTAACAGGGTGAGGTTAATTAAAATGGAGGGATCCCGTGCTTCTTTATCGGTCTTGTTTCCCTTTTATTGGCAGCAATGGTGAGGGAATGGATTAGGTAATCGCGGGTTTCCGTCGGTTCGATCACAGCATCGATATAGCCAAAAGCTGCGGCAACATAGGGATTTGCAAATTTCTGGCGGTAATCTTCGATCAGTTTTTTACGGGTTTCTTCAGGATTTTCAGAAGCTTTTATTTCATTCCTGAAGATGATGTTAGCGGCTCCTTCAGGCCCCATAACTGCAATTT
>JBEKST010000250.1:0-6279 GCA_049516815.1 Bacteroidales bacterium
GCGAGCGGCCAGTCGAATATTTCTGGAACTCGGCCCATTACCGCGCTCCGTTTCCAGGTGATTCAGAAAGCTCGTGATGAGCGGCGCATCAAGCTGTTCGAGATGCAAATCCGACGGTGAAACTTTGAGACAGTTACCGGCATATTCAAAGAGGAGCTTGAACGTATAAGCGTAAGACTCACAAGTGTTGTCACTAACTCGGCGTTCTACAGGCAAGCGTTGCTGTAAGAAGGCTTTTATATGTGTTGCGATCAGATTCATGGCTTACCCCCTGTGAAAAAATATTCACAGCGGTCAGCGATTGTTTCCATCAGCTCTGGCGTTGCTTCCAAGTACCAGTAAGTATCGATTACTCTGCTGTGACCAATATAGGTTGACAGAGCCAACATATGTTCCGCGATGTGCTCACGGCCATAGGGGCAGGTTTCCAAGGCCCTGACGGCGAATGTGTGGCGCAACAAATCCAAACGTTTGGATTTGCTTCGTTATCCAAACCTTAATAAAATCCAAACCTTTTTAACAAAAAGCTGATATTCCAATAATTTCAGTGTAAAAAGGTTTGGATTTTTATCTTTTATTGTATGGTCTTCTTATCAAATGAACAGGAGGCCATACAAATGAATGTACAAGACCTGCAGGATAATTCACCCAAACTCATTTCCTACATGGAAAACAATGGTTACTCAAAATCGTACGTTGAAAGGTTCAAACGGGAGATTAAAAAAATCCTGGTGCTTGCAGATTCAAAGGATTGGTCCTGCTATACGGATGTATATCTGGAGTATACAAAAACAACTTGTTCACCTGACTATCTCCGTGAAAAGCGGACTATCATAGGAGCCATTGAGCAGTTTATTGTCCATGTCAGATACCCGGATGGAACACGCAGACATGAGCTTTTCCAAAGAGGCGCTTATCCGCTATTGTCACCAGAATTCAAATCCGTCATTGACTATTACTGTGAAGCTGAAAGGAAACGTGGCAAGAAAGATACCACCATTTATACAGAATCTCATAACGCATCCACATTTTTCTTATCCCTTCAGCAAAAAGGCATAGATACCCTAGTTAAAATTACAGAAGAAGCCGTGCTTTCCATATTTATGTCTCCTGGTGAAACATTGTTAAGGAGCTGTTCTTACAAGAAAAACATTAGTGCAGTATTTAAGGCGTGTATCCCATATCATCCAGAAACTTGTCATCGGATTTTGGCTTATCTTCCAGCCTTATGGGAAACTAGAAAAAACATACAGTATCTCACATCAGAAGAAGTCCATAAAATTAAGGAAGCACTAGCTAATGGCAAAAATCCGCTTACGCTCTGTGATAGAGCTATCGGGATACTTGTACTTTTCACAGGACTGCGTGGCTGCGATATTGCAGGAATGACACTTAACTCAATTGACTGGGACAAGGATTTAATCTATATCAAACAGCAGAAAACAGATTTTCCTCTTGAACTTCCCTTAACAGCAGTTGTCGGAAATGCCATATGTGACTATCTGACATCAGAGCGTCCCCACACAGAAAGCAGGCATCTTTTTGTTTCACAACATAAACCATACGCCCGGCTGAAAAGCAAAAGTATTGGCAACGTGGCAGTCCGGATCATGAAAGCTGCCAGCATCCGACAGCCCAAAGGCAACCGAAAAGGATTCCATATCTTCCGCCATCACCTTGCCACAGCCCTTTTGGGAAATGGAGTTCCTCAGCCTGTCATCAGCAGGACACTTGGTCACACTTCGCCGGATTCCCTTGAGGCATATCTAAGTGCAGATTTCCCGAATCTGAAGGAATGCTCCATCAATATCGAGTGTTTTTCTGTGCCAGAGGAGGTGTTCTCTCATGAATAAGTTCACCTCTTTTCTTGCGCCGCTCATGCAGGCATATGTTTCCTACCAGAAAGCTTCCGAACATTGGAATGAAGCTTCTTATGAGTCAAACCTCGTCCTGTTTGACCGGTATTGCAAGAAACAGTATCCGGAAGCTGCACTTCTGTCCCAGGAAATGGTGGATGGATGGTGCCATAAACGCGACACGGAAACCAACAATTCATGTAGGTCAAGAATAAATGTTATTGCCAGTTTTATACAATACTTGAGAAAGCGCGGAAATACAGCCGTTATGAAGCCTGATATTCCAAAGAAAGAGCGAAGCACGTATATTCCCCATTCTTTTACAGATACTGAACTGGGGAATTTTTTCCGTGCCTGTGACAGCCTGCCTTCCGTATCGCGCACTTACGAACAGCTTTCCAGGAAGATAACGATTCCTGTATTCTTCCGCCTTCTTTACAGTAGTGGAATACGAACCAATGAGGCAAGAATGTTGAGGGTTGAGGATGTCGACTTGTGCCATGGAATTCTGGACATCCGTTATTCCAAAGGGCATGCCCAGCATTATGTAGTGCTGCACGACTCAATGCTTGAACTTTTGAAAATATATGATGCAGCAATACGGAAGCAGTACCCTCACAGGGCTTATTTTTTTCCTGCAAGGTGCAACGCCTTCCATAAAAGGAAATGGGTACAGACAAACTTCCGGGAATTGTGGAATAAATATAACAGCTCTCATGCTACTGCATATGAGCTCAGACACCATTATGCCATAGTGAACATTAACCGGTGGACAGATGAAGGCTTTGGGTTTTATGCAAAACTGCTTTATCTCAGCAAAAGCATGGGGCACAGCACACTGGAAAGCACAAAGTATTACTATTCCCTTGTCCCGGGAATGGCTGACATCCTGGAAGAGAAAACAGGAATGGATTTCGAATGGATTGTGCCGGAGGCGGATTATGAAGAAAGCGACTAATGAGTCCGTCATAATCGCACGCCATATCAATGCCTTTTTGAATGAATATGTTCCTTCCCAGAAGAGCCGCAGCAATCACACATTGAAATCCTATCAATATGCGCTGGCCTTATTCATCGGTTATCTGGATACAGAAAAAGGAATAAGTGCAGAAAGCCTGTGTGGTGGATGTTTCAGCAGGATAATAATCGAGGAATGGCTGCAATGGCTGATGGAACAGCGTGGCTGCAGTCCAGAAGCCTGTAATAACCGACTGGCATCCTTAAGGGCATTTCTAAAATACCTGGGGAGTAGGGAAATACCCTTGCTGTGCCTTTCTGAGGATGAAACAAGAATTCCACGGAAAAAGGAAGTACGCAAAAAAATAAATGGGATGAGCAAAAAAGCAGTACAGGCATTGTTATCAGTTCCGGAATTATCTACAAAAGCAGGGCGAAGGGATCTGGCACTTATGATTATCATATACAGCACTGCCGCCAGAATGGATGAAATCCTGTCTTTAAAAACAAAGCACTTGCATTTGGGCGTGGAAAAGCCGAATGCCACCATCATTGGAAAAGGAAGCAAAATAAGAACACTGTATCTTCTACCAAAGGCAGTTTCACATTTAAAGAAATACCAGAAGGAATTCCATGGCGATAGTCCAAATCCGGAAGCTTATGTTTTTTATTCAAGAAATGCCGGACAACATGGAAAAATGAGCCAGCCTGCAGTAAGTAAGCAGCTGAAAAAACATGCCGGAGTCGCAAATAAAAAGTGTGATGAAGTTCCACTGAATCTCCACGCTCATCAGCTGAGGCATGCCAAGGCCTCCCACTGGTTGCAAGACGGCATGAATATCGTACAGATTTCATTTCTGTTAGGACATGAACAGTTACAGACAACAATGGTATATCTTGACATTACCATAGAGCAGGAATTAAAAGCCCTTGCAACACTTGAAGATGAGAACGACAAAAAGGTATCAAAGAAATGGAAAGATACAAATGGTGGACTGGCAGGATTCTGTGGTGTCAAGTCAATGAAAAGGTAAGGAATAAAATCCAAACCTTTTTACACAGAACTTACTTAAATATCAGCATTTTTTTAAAAAGGTTTGGATTTTATTAAGGTTTGGATAACGCAACAAATCCAAACGTTTGGATTTCCTGCGCCACACGTTTGCCACCAGGCTTGTGCAAAACGGGGTTGATCTCTATACGGTGCAAAAACTGGGAAGATGGAAAACGATATCGTGCGTGATGAGATATGCTCATCATCATCCCGAAAGCCTGCGCTCCGGAATAAATGTTTTGGATAAAACAATGAGTAAATTTATCACAATTTTATCACATGACAATGAAAAAGGGGCTACGGCAACACCGTAACCCCCTGATTTTATTGGTTGCGGGGGAGGGATTTGAACCCACGACCTTCGGGTTATGAGGGCTCTGATGCCCTCATATATTCTTTAACAAAACCAACTACTTGCCATTTTTTCAATCAGTTACCTTTTTACAATTCTATACCATGTTTACCATGTTTATTATTTTTTAGGGTACATTTTAGGGTACAAATTGTAAACGATAATGTTTTTTCATTTACATTCTGCTTAACTTGGCATCACTTGGGCAAACTTTTTTCTTTCCGTGAATTATCTAATTTCGCATTTCTTTTTAGACTTTTTATCTGCTGAACGGGTCAAGGGGTCTGCGGGTTCCTCCGAAGCACCCCTTGGTTCACAAACACTATCCTATGTTGAGATGTCGCATGAAGCAAACGGGGATACCATGCAAGAGGTGCCGATATAGTTCGTCCATCATAAAGATCAACAATGATCGTGTCAGCAGTAAAATGTACGCTGCGAATTCTCTCCCCCGCTTTAGGCTCCGAAGTAGTCATACCACGCCTCCAATAATAGTTTTTGGTGTTTTAAAACAATCGCTTCCAGTTTTCTCAGTTCTCTAGGCTGAAAGCCAATATTATATGCCAATCCAACTGGATTAAGCCAGAACTTTGCTGAAAAGTCCTCCCGGTCTACATGCACATGTGGCGGTTCATGCATATCATGACTCACAAAATACAATCTGTATGGTCCGGATCTTAATACCGCTGGTGTCATTGTAATTTCCCTTTTCTCCCTAAATATGCACTTTTGACTTTTTACTCTTTCGGGAAATAATCCGAAACCGAATCTTCAAGAGACTCGGTGCTCAAATGTTATCTCCCATTCTGCGAACGTCTTAGGGTGTGTGCGGGACTCCCCTACTATCCGATGAGGTGTGAATCAGATTTGAATTCTGACCCACTATCGGCGTCTGATATGGCCCAGTTCAGCTTGAACCATCGCCACAAATCAATACCTTAAAGAATCATGTGGGTCAAGCTTCGGCGCCGATAAGGGTCAAAATGTGACGCCAATTCACATCGTTATTACTCCTCCCACCTTGGATATTGAACGGGGTTTGGCGCCACCTTCTCAATTACTCTTGGATATTTTACTCCATCAACAGGTTCTGTTGGTTGTTTGCGGCTTTTTCTGATCTCAAAGTACCAGTTGTCACCAAAATCGAAATGGTAAAAGAGTATTAAATTATTAGGGAGCGGGTATACTTGTGCAAGGGTGAGATCTGAATATGAACCAATGGGATCACCATCATCAAGATCGATACCAAAGAATAATTTCCTGTTTCTGTAATTGCGTCCTGCATAAAATTCGAAAGGATGATCATAACCAAACCCGACAGCATCTTGTATTGCATAATGGAGATCATAAAGAGAAGAATTGGATTTGATCTCGATGATACGTTTGCAATTTTCTTCCAAGTACCATCCCGAAACGCATTCGACCGATAACGTCCAGATCATGAACAATGCTCCTGTTAGGATTAAATGCTACGACTCGATCCTACTCGGATCAACATATACATTAGCCTATGGTCGTCACTGGTATTTCTTTTTGTTCTTTCGGGCAGTACATAGCTACGAATTCACCATTCTCAAAGATGATCTCATGTTCTCCATCGTCAGCAATAAGAACCTGACCCTTCTTTCTGATGCTCATCTTTTTCAATTCTCGAATTGTTCTTTCAAAGAAATGGCATTCCTGACCACAATCACATACGACTGAAGACGGGAAAATTTCTTTTGGCATAAAGTTTCCTATTTTGTAATTGATTTGCCAAACCTCTGATTACCGCATATCTTTATTCTAAATAATCGTCATGGTTGTATTTTTTGAAATGCTTTTCAATTACAACCTTCTTAGGAAATCTCCCATCCAACACATTTTTGCAAGTTATAATGAAATAATTCATATCACCGAAATCATATAGTAACCACATTTTCATGTCCTTCTTCCATTTGATTGCATTCAAAGGTTCAAAAGCAAAATGTGTTTCTTTCTCTATTCGTATTGCAGCCTTTTCCAATTCAGGTAAATCATGATATTCAGATATTCTCGGAGTAGGGATGTCTGAACCATCA
>JBEKST010000251.1:0-4543 GCA_049516815.1 Bacteroidales bacterium
TTTCCGCAGGTTTTTTCAATATTTCAAGATCGATATACACCGGCGCATTCACCGTCCGGGAATATGGCGATGTGGTCAGGAGGATGGTCTTTTTAACTCCTTGTGCCTCTATGGTATCGACACTGCTGATAAATTCGGTTTTAATGGCATTCAATCCGTTGACAATGGGATGAGGAATGGAAGGTGTCAATACAGGAAAATAGTACCAGGGGAAAAATTCAAACTGCGGCTGGTCACCAATCTGCCCGGTTTTTACAGGAATGGGCAAGGCAACTTTATCCATCACCAGGTTGGTATTCAACCTGACACCGTAATTGAACAGCATATCTTCCAGGTTGATGTTATTGACCAATCCCATGGTGGAATTGTATTTCTGAAGGCTGTCCATGCTGGCAAAAACCGGGTCAATAAGCCAAAGGACTTTTCCTCCCCGCATGATAAATTGGTCGATTAGAAATTTATCCTTTTCATCGAATGGTTTCGTGGGTTTCGCAATGATGACGGCCTTATACTTATTGACAAGCTTATCGCGCGAGGCACCTTTGAGCCGTATTGCAAGGCTGCTGATCTTATGGTTGATCGTAACCCGTTCGACATTATAAAACTCCGACAAGGCATTCTGTGCGTCCAGGGTTTCTAACTGTGACAATTCCCCCTGCCCTTGGATAAAGGCGATCTGGGGCTTGTTCGGTTCTACCAGTTTCTGGATGGCGCTTGCAAGGTTATATTCAAGAGACTGAACTGAATTGTTCAGCGCTTTGTCAGCATCCTGCCCGAGTTGTGACATGATCAGCTGCACCGGTACGTCACGGGTACCGTAAGTCACGATAGCCCCGGGAAAGATGATCAGCTGTGAGGCTTCCCCCTTTTTATTCACCCGGATCTCTGTGGGCTGCAAACCGCGCTCAATAAGCAGTTTATAACCGTCATTGCGTTCCTTTGGATTCGGGTTACTGGAGGGATCTATAAATTCATATTGAACATGTTTACTGTATGCCCTGAATTCATCCAGCATCTCCTTTGTTTCATTGGCCAGCCTTCGAAACCCTGGCGGGAGATCGCCTTCCAGGTAAACCTTGAAAAGAACGTCATCCCGTAATCCTTTCAGCATTTTCTTGGTCGCCGGCGCAAGGGAATAACGCTTCTCGGCAGTCAAATCGAAACGGGTGAAAACAAACCCAGCAATGATATTGACCAGCAATAAGATGACTATCCCAAGAAAAAGTTGGAAGATGTTGGACCGTTTGATATTTTTCTTTTTGTCAGTCATTGATAGTTAACATCTGCTTTTAAAAATCCCTTTTCTTTATAAACTTTACCAGATCCCTCCTTCGTCGGGATTAATTCGACTAAACATTTTGTATCACTTCGTTCACAAAATGTTAGTCTCATTAACTTTATGAACTCCTCTACCATTTTCTGCTCTCGAGAGATATCTTGGTCAGTAAGATGAAGAAAACGGAAATACTGATAAAATAGACCAGGTCGCGGGTATCGATAACGCCACGGCTGATGGAAGAATAATGTGCATTGATCCCGATCGATTGAATGGCAAGGCCTATCTTCCCCGAAAGGATATAGGTGTAAAACAACTCAAAACCGATATAGAAGAAAGCGCAAAAGAAAACGGCGATGATGAAGGAAACAATCTGGTTGTCGCTGACCGATGAGGCAAAGATGCCAATGGCCACGAATGTGGAACCGAGAAAAAGCAAGCCAATATAAGACCCCCACATTCCACCCATGTCGAGATTGCCAACCCGAAGTCCAAGATGATAAACAGAGATGGCGTAAATCAGGGTTGGGACAAGGGAAAAGATCACTAGGACGACACCGGCAAAATACTTTGCCAGGATTACCTGGAGGTCGGTCAACGGTTGGGTCATAAGCAATTCAAGGGTTCCGCTTTTCCTTTCATCTGCAAATGAGCGCATGGTGATGGCAGGGATCAGGAAAAGAAAAACGAAAGGTGCAAGAATAAAAAGCCCGTCAATACTGGCATAACCAAAATCGAGCACATTGAATTGCATGGGTATAACCCATAGGAAAAGGCCGATCACCACGAGAAAAACGATGATAACGATGTACCCGATCAGTGAATTTAAAAATCCATTGATCTCTTTTTTAAATAAAGCATACATAAGCGTTATCGTTTATGCGTGCAAAATTAGTATTTTTCGGGATAAGGAAATGTCAATAGAACATCAAAATAGTCATCATCTTCCTTTTCCTCCTGTGTTATTAAAAGAGAGGGATGATCCGGGACAGGAATAGAGGATTCTTCTGCTAAGTGATCTGTCGGCTGATATATGATGAATAATCGACTAACCGGGGTTCATATTCTTCCTTCAGCAAATGGGATGAGATCATAAAATCGGCCGTTGACCGGTTGCAGGCAGTAGGGATATTGTAGACCACCGTAATCCGGAGCAGGGCTTTTACATCCACATCGTGCGGCTGCGGCTGCATGGGATCCCAGAAAAAGATCAGCATATCGATCAATCCATCGGAGATCATTGAACCTAGTTGCTGATCTCCTCCCAATGGCCCGGATTTCAGACGGATGATGGGGTTTTTAAACTCTTCCCCTTTTTCAAACATTTTCCCGATGGTTTCTTCAACCATTCTCCCGGTTGTACCCGTGCAGATCAACTGGTGTCCCAGCAAAGTTCTATAATTGAACTCTACCCATTCTGCAAGGTCTTTTTTCCGGTTGTCGTGGGCTACAAGCGCAATTCTTTTTGATTTTTCCATTTTTTTCTATCTGAGGATGTTATATACAAAGTTAAGCAGGATCCAATCCTGGTATCATGAACGAAAGAAGAACTTTTCATCAAAGTTAACCAGGTATAGTCTTTTTGTGGCCCTTGTCAAAGCCGTATAAAGCCAACGAAGGTACTCCAGGTTTATCATCTTTTCATTCAGGTAACCCTGGTCAACAAAAACCGTGTCCCATTGTCCGCCTTGTGTTTTATGGCAGGTAAGGGCATAGGAAAATTTCACCTGCAATGCATTGAAATAAGGATTGATTTTCACTTTTTCAATCCTCCCGCGGCGTGAAGAAAGTTCCTCATAATCTTTAATCACCTCCTGGAACAGCCGGTTGTTATCGGCAGAGGATAATGCAGGCGACTCCGACTGAAGGGTATCCAGTATGATCTTCACATCCAGGTCTTTTTCATCCGGATAATCAATGAAACGGATTGTAACATCGGCAAACCGGAATCCATACATCTCTTCGATCCTGCGGATGCGTAACAATTCAATGAGATCGCCATTTGCAATGAAGCCGGTGCCGGAACCTTCCGGCAACCAGAAGTAGTTGTTCTTCACGACCATCATATAGTCGCCGGTATTGATCTCCTCCTCGAGAAACAAGATCCTCTTCCGGATTTCTTTGTTAAAAATATTTGCCCGTTTATTGGAACGGCACACCACCACATTATTTTCTTTCCCTGAACCGGAATAGGCAGAATTGAGTGCATCTTCGAGTTCTGAACCGTTAATCCTTATTACATCCCTGTGAGCATTGCTGATCAGGAAAAGAGGTAGTCCTAATTCCTGCCGGATGATTTGGTTCCTCACAGCCGTCGCATTCAGCAGTATCCCCGAATGTTTTGCCTGCCTCACTACTTCTGTCAGTTCATGGGTATCGATCAACAGGTGATAGGCTTTACGAAGGTAATCGAGATCCAGGGCAGGACTGTGTTCCAGCCCTACAGGTGGAAGCTGGGCGGTATCCCCGATAAACATCATCCTGCAGCCTTCCCCACTGAATACATATTCAAACAGATCATCCAGGAGGTTCCGCGATGCAAAGAGGCTGGTTTCCGACAGGGAAGAATGCTGGATCATCGAGGCTTCATCGACAACAAATAAGGTTTGTTTATGAAGGTTCTGCTGAAGTTTCAGCGCAATCATTCCATCCTTGGTGGTATGGGCAAAGTAGATCTTCCGATGGATGGTATTGGCCGGCCTTTGAGCATAGGCTGCGAGTACCTTGGCAGCCCTGCCGGTGGGAGCCATCAGGGAATACTTTCGCTGGAGTTTCGGAAGAACATTGACCAGCGAACTTACAATGGTTGTCTTTCCTGTTCCTGCATATCCTTTAAGAATAAAAAGCGAATTCGGATCTTTCCAGGAATCGGTAAGAAAAAGTGCAATTTTTTCAAGAACGGTCTTCTGCCCGCGCGTAGGTTCATAAGGAAATTCCTTCAGCAATAAAGAAGTGACATCAGCAGAATTCATAGCATGAAGATGATCATTCGTAGCGGAGCGACTCGATGGGATCCAGGTTTGCCGCTTTCTGTGCAGGGATAATTCCGGAAACCAGGGCTACAATAAAACAAAGGATAACCCCGGTAATGATCCATACCCAGGGAACGATAAATGCGCTCCCGATCAGCAAAGAGATCACATTCCCGATCATAATGCCCAGGAAGATCCCCAATAAACCGCCCATCTGGCCGATAACGATTGCCTCAACCAGGAATTGGTTCCGGCGGCTCCCGGCGGGATGGCGTCACTTCCGCACATCAGTGTA
>JBEKST010000252.1:0-4500 GCA_049516815.1 Bacteroidales bacterium
CGGTTTGTACCCTTTAATACCTTTCATGTAATCGAACTGCGCCAGTTTGATGGCGATTACAAACGATTTTTGCTGCCCCTGTGATCCGAACCGCTTTATAGGATATCCCGAGATCATAAATTCCATGTCATCTTTATGAATCCCGACGGTGGAGAATTGCGCGGAACGATCATGGGCGACAGCATCTGCCAGCAGGTCGCTGAATTTGCCCTCACTCAATTGCGACACATAGCGGATATCAACTGATTCATCGGCACAGCTGATAAAACTGAAATAATGACGAAAGATGGGAATGAACCGTCCGAGGAAATCCTTCCTTTTCTCATAAATGCCTGTTCCCAGCCGGATCAACTGTTCATCCCATATCTCAAGCTCGCAGGAATCGTAGTAATGTCTCTCTGAAAAGGCTTTCAGCAAAGCATTCCGCTGAAACAGCGCCTTGTGGTAATTGATCAGGTCGTTGAGGTAAAATTTATCAAATTGCGAGATCACGCTGTCGATGTATTTCCTACGGATCTCGCTTCCTTCATTGATCAGGTCCCGGTCATAGGGAGAGATCATCACTAGCGGAAACTGTCCAATATGATCTGCCAGCCGCTCATATTCTTTTGTGTTCAGGAGAAATTTCTTACGGTGGTTCCGTTTCTGGATACATTGAATGTGATCGGTCGAATTGTCATTGCGGATGCAGGTTCCGGTGATGGTGAAATAATCCTCCAGATGGCGGATGTTCTGGCTGTCAATCGGGTTGAAGTAACTCTTGCAGAACGAAAGGTAATGAATGGCATCCATCAGGTTGGTCTTCCCTACTCCGTTGTTCCCGACAAAACAGTTTATCTTATCCGAAAACTGGTAATCAGCCTGTGAGTAATTCTTAAAGTTCGTTAATGAAAGTTTTTTCAGGTACATAGTTACACATTAATGGTACGGATTTCGGCTGCAACTTCCTCCATCAGCCACATTGGGGTGGAGGTTGCACCGCAAACGCCGACTTTGCCGACACCGGAAAACCATTCAATGCGAAGGTCTTCCTTTCCGGATACAAGATGCGTATTGGGATTCATATCTTTACAGACCTGATAAAGGATCATCCCGTTTGAGCTTTTCTTTCCGCTGACGAAGATCACAGCTTCAAATTTCATAGCAAATTCCTGCAGTTTCCCGGAACGGTTGGATACCTGCCGGCAGATCGTGTCATTCCAGCGGAAATCGATTTTTCCCACGGGTGTCACCGCTTCCATCCGTTGACGGATCCTTTCAACGATCACATGGAAACCGCTGATACTCTTAGTTGTTTGGGCATACAGGTGGACCGGTCGCCTGAAATCGATCTTGTCAAGGTCATCCTCGCTCCCGATGACAATGGCTTTCCCCAGTGTCTGCCCCCGTAACCCGTTGACCTCGGCATGGCCGTCTTTTCCATAGATCACGATCTGTCCGTTTTTTTCCTGCATCTCCTCGAATCCATAACGGATCTCATTCTGGAGGTTCAGTACTATAGGACAGGATGCATCGATAAGCTCAAGGTTGTTTTTCAAAGCGATACGGTAAGTTTCCGGGGGTTCACCATGAGCCCGGATCAGGACTTTGCAATTCCTCAACCGGTCGAGTTCATCGTGTTCAATGATAATAAGGCCCATATCCTTCAGCCTTTTCACCTCCATGTTATTATGAACAATATCACCCAGGCAATAGAGTTTATCACTCTTTGCCAGTTCCCGTTCAGCGATTTCAATGGCGTAAACAACGCCAAAGCAAAACCCGGAATGAGGATCTATTGTTACCTTCATATCAAGGAAATGGTACAGCAAAGGTACAAAAACAAGTTGGACAGGCGGACAGGCGGACAAGCGGACAAGCGGACAAGCGGACAAGCGGACAAGTTGGACGAGTCGAAGAAGCAGCGTTAATCTCCAGCATATAACTTCTTTCCCCTGGTTTCAGGGAAGGTCCAGATCCAGGCACCGGCGAGCAAAGCAAACAGAGCAGCCAACGAGATCCCACCACCCATTCCGTATTTGATTGCTATGATGGAAATGATGACCGGCGTGAAGAATTGAATCCCTCTTGCAAGATTAAAAGCGGATCCCATGGCTGTGCTTCGGATGGAAGTCGGAAAAAGTTCTGAAAACAGCGAGCCGAATCCACCGAACATGCCCGTACCAAATCCAACCATGAACATAAAAGCAAGGATGAGGAAGGGGTACATCACAATATTATCCCAGAAAATGGTCACCATGACCAATCCAAGCGCCATGATAACTGAATAAATAGTATAAGCCGGACGTCGTCCACGTCGGTCTGCCACGAAACCAAAAATAAGATATCCGAGAAATCCTCCCGTTTGTGTGACCAGGATCCAGTAGGCTGATTTCGTAAGTGTAAAGTTCCTTTCTGTATGAAGATAGCCGGGCATCCAGGAGTAAGTCAACCAGTATGCAGACATATCAAAGATTGCCAGTACCAGCCCGAGAATGAAATATTTCCGGTTTGTCGTTGAAAAGAGTTGCAAAAATTGCTGCAAACCATTATTCCCTTTTTCTGTGACCGTTGCAAGTCCTGATTTAATGATCTTTTTCCGGTGTAACCAGATGTCGGATTCCGGTAAATGCCTTCTGATAAACAATACCATAAAGGCAGGAAGAACGGAAATAAAGAAACAGGCTCGCCAACCTATGAGTGGTGAAATCAGACCTCCTACCACTGAGGCGAGGGCAATTCCAATCGGTGCACCGGTTTGCATTATCGCGCAATAACGTCCGCGTACCTTTGCAGGGAATGTTTCACCGATATAGGTCTGACCGGTACCCCATTCACCTCCGACACCCAGCCCGGTAAGAACCCTGAAGACCATAAGCAACCAGAAACTGCCAGCCATTCCTGATAATAATGCACCGATGGAATAGGTCAGGATTGTCAATTGCAGCATGGGTTTACGGCCGAAACGATCCGCTAAAATCCCGAAGATCACGCCCCCGATTGCCGTTGCTGCAAGGGTAGCCCCGAGAATATATGACATCTGCAGGTTCGAAAAATGATATTCCAGCGAAATGGGGATCAGTAAAAATGTAAACAGGATCAGGTCATAAAAATCAAAAACCCAACCGGCCCAGCTCATGGCCAAAATCTTATAATGGCGGGAGTCTAATTTTTCATATTCATTAAGAAACTTTGGCTGAAGATCAGAGGATGAAGTAATAGGAAGGTCAGGCATCGTAGTATTTTTTTCTGTCTTATAATAATCAGAACAAATATAAAATATCTCTGTCACAATATTCCAAAGAAACCATAAAAAAGATTTAATGATTGATATCAAAGGCAGGATGAATTATCAGCTTTAGCATCATTCTGCAAACAATAATGTGTGAATGATGTAATTCTTTTCTGCAACTATGTAACGATTTCCGAGATTAATGACCGCACTTTTGTTCTGTGCAATTCATTCACAATTAAAAATTCAAGAAAATGAAAACATCAAAAAATCTTCTTCAAGCTGATAAAAGCAGTAATGAAGAAACTCCAATAAAGGCAGGAGCAGGTAAATTATTAAAATCCATCCTTGTTATTTTTATGTTATTATTGATAACTCTTTTGTCCTCTTGTATTGTCCCTGGTCCGGGACATGGCAGTCGTGGAGGTGGGCATGAGCGCCATAGCCACAATGAGCGTCATAGCCATGATGAGCATCACGACTAAAGTTCAGAAAGTTTGGAAAGTTGTTTGCGGAAACTTAAAGTAAGTGTAATTTAGTAGACTCTTTAGAACTCCGTGACACCATGCGTAAAATAACCCTGCTCATTATCTTAACGGGATTCCTTTTTCAGATTCTGACAGTTTTGCAGGCCCAGCATCTCAGCGATACAGCGAAAAAGCTGAAATGTGATATCATCATTGATGCTCCAGCCTATGCTTTTCATACTCTGAATTATAAGATGAGTATTGATATTTACCACTGTTTTGCAAATCCATTTCCGAGATCCTTTAATGCGACTCTGATCTGCAGCCTGAAAGCAGATTCGACACTTCATTCGGTTAAGCTGAACGCAGATACTTCTTCCCTTCTGATTGATTCCGTTTCCCTTAATGCAGTTTCTTTCTCCCATGCAAATAACTTGCTGAACGTGTATCTTGACCGTTATTATGACCCTGGCGAAATCTTCGATATTAAAATTTATTACCGGCACCGGGATGTGGATGATGGTGCTTTCTTTGCTGGAAACGGTATGGTTTTTACGAACTGTGAACCGGAACGGGCACGTAACTGGTTTCCCTGCCATGATGTTCCTTCCGACAAATCGACCTTCGACCTTACGGCCAAAACCCCTGTCAATGTAACTCTGGGATCAAACGGGATCCTTACGGACTCCACGATTCATGGCGATACGCTTTATTATCACTGGGTCAGCGCAGATCCCCTGGCCACCTATCTTGTGGTGATCGCAGCTGCAGATGATTACCTCCTGAAAATACTTTACTGGCATAAGTTATCCGATCCTGCCG
>JBEKST010000253.1:0-4489 GCA_049516815.1 Bacteroidales bacterium
CTCAGGTAATTGGCGTAGTTGTATTGGTTGAAGCGTGTCCACGAAACGTAATTCTCGCTGCCACCCGGGGCATCGCCGCCCGGACCGAACGCGCGGGCCTGCAAGCCTGCCGTGTTGTAGGACGAAGCATCGAACGGGGTTACGATTCGCACCACGGCGGAGAAGTCGCCCTGGACAACCTTGAACAGGAAGAAATCATACGAAAATATTTAGTCGAAGCCGGATTGGAAAAGAAGGTAATCCTGCATATCGGGGAGGCCATAAAGATCATTCCGACCCTTGATGAAACCTGGGACCTGGTATACATCGATGCCGATAAACCCAATTACCTGAATTACTATAAATTGGTTTTAGACCGCGTGAGACCAGGCGGATTTATCCTTGCCGACAATGCCCTCTGGGACGGGAAAGTTCTGGAACCCAACACCCGTAGCAGGGATACTCACGGGATCATTGATTTCAATGATTTTGTTTCCAAAGATGATAAGGTAGAGAACCTTCTGCTGCCTTTTCGCGATGGGTTGATGATCGTCAGGAAGAATGACTAAGCATCTAAACATCTTATCTTCTTAGCCAACTTTATAAGGGTAGCTAACCTTTGCCAGCTCCTCATTTGCCTTCACCACCTTTATCTTCAGGTCCTCTTTGAAGGCAAGCATTTTCTGATGCAGTTCCGGATCGGAGGTTGCCAGGATCTCTGTGGCCAGGATGGCTGCATTCTGGGCGCCATTGATAGCAACGGTTGCAACCGGGATTCCCGGGGGCATCTGGAGGATTGCCAGCATGGCATCCAGCCCTTCCAGGGAGGCCCTGATCGGAACCCCGATCACCGGCAGGATCGTCATGGCTGCTATGACTCCCGGGAGATGAGCGGCCATACCGGCAGCAGCAATGATGACACGAATTCCTCTTTTCTGTGCGTTCCGTGCAAATTCTTCTACTTTCTCAGGAGTCCGGTGAGCCGATAAGGCATTCATCTCAAACGGGATCTTCATTTCATTCAGGAATTTGGCTGCCGCTTCCATCACCGGAAGGTCGGAGGTACTGCCCATGATAATGCTGACTTTTGGTTCCATTTGTTTATCTTTGCTGGTTCGTGACAAAAATACTGATATTTTCGAATTCATTATGGCCACAATAAAAGTTAAAGACAAGGATTTTGAGATAAGTATTGACGCATCTGCCATTGATGCTGCAGTACAGAAGATGGCCTTTGAAATCAACCGGGATTATGAAGGCAAGAATCCTTTGTTCCTCGCCATCCTGAACGGATCCTTTGTCTTCGCAGCCGACCTTATCCGCAAGATTACCATCCCCTGCCAGATCTCTTTTGTAAAACTTTCTTCATATTCCGGTACGGCCTCGACTAATAATATCAAAGAACTGATCGGTCTGAATGAAGATATCAAGGGACGGCACCTGATCATTGTAGAAGATATCGTCGATACCGGGCAAACATTAGATAAATTTCTTCAGGACCTGAAAAAATTTGAACCAGCGAGTGTGAAACTAGCCTGTTTCACCTTTAAAAAAGAAGCATTCAAAAAATCCTTCCGCATCGATTATCTGGGAATAACCATTCCCAATGATTTTGTGGTCGGATATGGACTCGATTACGACGGATATGGAAGAAACCTTCCGGATATTTATAAGATCGTGAGTTCGTGAAATAAGCATTAGGCATTGGGCATTAGGAAGAATGAAGAATGAAAATTTAGTACCCGGAACCCAGCTTCTAACACTTAAAACTTAACACTTAAAACTGATATAAAGTTATGTTTAATCTTATCCTTTTTGGACCTCCGGGAGCTGGTAAAGGTACACAAGCAATAAAGATTGCAGAAAAATACGGCTGGATACATGTATCTACGGGCGACATTCTGCGGTCGGAAGTAAGCCAGAAAACGCCCTTAGGGCTCAAAGTCAAAGCCGTTATGGAAGCCGGTATTCTTGTTTCCGACGAATTGCTGATCAAGATCATGGAATCGGTCTTCAGGAAAAACAACACAGCCGGCGGTTTTGTGCTGGATGGTTTTCCCCGTACCCTGAACCAGGCAAAGGAACTCGACCGGATACTGGTGAAATTAGGAACAAAAGTTTCCCTCGTTCTTTCCCTGGATGTGAATGAGGAAGAACTGGTGAAACGCTTGCTCATACGGTCACAGGACCAGGGCCGGAAAGATGATACCGAAGAGGTGATTAAAAACCGCCTGGTTCAATATCATAAGCATACAAAACCCCTTATAGAATACTATGAGGAGAAGAAACTGCTGAAAAAGATCAGGGGCGTCGGAACTATTGATGAGATCTTTACTGCACTATGCAAATCAATTCCTGAATAATCAGAATTAAAGAATCAAGACATAATAATTGTCACAAAGCAAATGGCTGAATCAAATTTTGTTGATTATGTAAAGATTTTTTGTAGTTCCGGCCATGGCGGAGCAGGTTCAGCGCATTTTCTGAGGACACGCGGAGTTCCGCATGGCGGGCCTGATGGCGGAGACGGTGGCAGGGGAGGCCACATCATTCTCAAAGGGAACAAGCAACTGTGGACTTTGATTCACCTGAAATATACACGGCATCTCCGGGCAAAAGACGGTAAAAACGGGGCAAAACAATTGATGCATGGTGCAAATGGTACCGATGTGATCATTGAAGTTCCCCTTGGAACCGTCGCAAAGAATGCTGAAACCGGAAAGTTTGAATGTGAAATTACAGAGGATGGCCAGTCGGTAATACTGGTCCCCGGTGGAAAAGGCGGACTTGGCAATGATCATTTTAAGTCTTCAACTTTTCAGTCACCGAAATTTGCACAACCCGGAGAAGAAGGAATTAAAAGCTGGAAGATCCTTGAATTAAAACTGTTGGCAGATGTCGGGTTGGTGGGATTTCCCAATTCCGGAAAATCTACCTTGCTCTCGGTAATATCCGCAGCCAAACCACAAATCGCCGATTATCCCTTCACCACACTGATTCCCAACCTTGGGATCGTTCCTCTGGAAGGCAGAAAATCCTTCGTAATGGCAGATATTCCGGGAATCATCGAGGGCGCCCATGAAGGGAAAGGGATTGGTTTGCGGTTTTTACGGCACATCGAACGAAATTCCATTCTGCTTTTTATGGTGCCGGTCGACAGCCAGGATATCCGGAAGGAATATGAGATCCTGCTGAATGAACTCCGGCAATTTAACCCGGAATTGCTCGATAAGGCAAGGGTTCTTGCAGTGACCAAGACTGACCTTGCCGATGCAGAACTCACGCGTGAACTTAAAAAAGAATTACCGGATATTCCCTCTGTATTCATCTCTTCTCATAAGAAACTTGGGCTGAACAAACTGAAGAACATGCTCTGGGAAGAACTCAACCGGATAAATACCGATTTTATTTGATCGAATTCCTGAATCATATTGACCGTACCTTATTTTTATTCCTTAACGGGTTTCACAATCCCTTTTTTGACCAGGTGATGTTCGGGGCTACAAAAAGCTTAATATGGTTTCCACTTTACCTGTTTTTTCTTTTTTTCGTAATCCGTAAATACAAATGGAATACCTTGATGATCCTGGTGTTTGCAGCATTGATGATCCTGGCCAGCGACCAGTTGTCGGACCTGGTAAAAAATACAGTTCAAAGATTAAGGCCCTCCCATCAACCGGGACTGATAGTTCACATAGTTGAAGCTTATAAAGGAGGAACCTATGGCTTCTACTCAGCACATGCCACCAATACTTCCAGTGTAGTTATATTCATGATCATCCTCCTGGGTCGGAAATACGCGTATGTTTATATTCCGGCCATTCTCTGGTCACTGTTTATTTCGTATACCCGTATTTATCTGGGAGTACATTACCCGGGAGATATTTTTGCAGGATGGATTGCGGGATCCCTTATCGGTTATCTGTTTGCCAAAGTAGCATTAAAAGTGATTGGGATCATGGAACGTAAAAAGCAGAACATATCATCTTAGCGCCTTTCTCGTGATGAGATAACAATAAAACAGGAATTGTTCTAATCTGCAAAATTGTAACTCAGTCCTGCATTCAGGATGCCATAAGTACCGAACCCAAATTCGACAAAACCTCCAAAGGCACGACCAAATCGTAATCCCATCAACGTAATTTGACCTCCCGGCAATAAATTACGATCAGAACTGGATTCACCACTCCCCTTTTCAGTACCCAAATCAATGGTGATACCAATACCTACCCCTGAATACATACGAACAAACCGTTTGTTCAAGTAGCAGAAGGTAACCCTTGCCATTCCCATCAGAAGGTCGTCATTGACAGTTACAGGTACGTTATTACTTAAAGAGCTTAAATATCCGGTTCCTCTTCTGTGGAAATTCTGGTAGCCGAACATAAATCCCGTCGAAACTACCTTATTCAATAACCGGTTATAACCGATAAAAAAACAACCTGCTGATTGGTCATCTGATAGTTTTGAAGAATACAACGGAATAGAACTGTGACTAAAATTTCCAGTG
>JBEKST010000254.1:0-4471 GCA_049516815.1 Bacteroidales bacterium
GTTGTGAACGGGGAACCTGTATTCCAGTGTTAAAAATGATTTTTATTCCAGCGGAATACCTGCCATTTATCCTATCGTTTAACTCATAAAAACAAATTCAAGTGGACATTTTTGAAAAAGTTATTTCGAACAAAGGGCCACTCGGCCTATATCAAGACCAGGGTTATGGTTACTATTATTTCCCGAAACTGGAAGGTCAGATTTCCAATAAAATGATCTTTAAAGGGAAAGAATGTATTGTGTGGAGTCTGAATAATTATCTGGGACTTGCCAATCATCCGGAAGTACGTGAAGCAGATGCCAAAGGCGCTGCAGACTGGGGAATGGGGTACCCTATGGGTGCCAGGATGATGTCTGGACAAACGGAATATCATCTTGAGCTGGAACGCCAGCTTGCAGAATTTGAAGGTAAAGAATCCGCTTACCTATTGAATTATGGGTATATGGGGATGGTCTCCATCATCGATTCCCTGCTCGACCGCCATGATGTAGTGGTTTACGATTCAGAATCCCATGCTTGCATCATTGACGGTTTGCGGCTGCATATGGGTAAACGATTTGTTTATCCGCACAACCACATGGAAAGCTTTGAAAAGCAGTTGGAGCGGGCCAAAAAACTTACAGATGAAACCGGTGGCGGAATTCTTGTCATCACAGAAGGTGTCTACGGTATGGCAGGCGATCTAGGAAATCTGAAAGGAATTTTTGCATTTAAAGACCAATATAACTTCCGCCTGCTGGTCGATGATGCACACGGTTTCGGGACTATGGGCCCCAATGGCAAAGGCACCAGCGAACACCAGCAGGTAATGGATAAAGTAGATTTGTACTTCGGAACATTTGCAAAAGCCATGGCCGGTATCGGCGCTTTCGTTGCCAGTGACAAACAGATCATCAAATCGCTTATCTATAAAATGCGATCACAGATCTACGCAAAATCACTTCCAATGCTAATGGTTGTCGGCGCTATGAAGAGACTTGAAATGATCAGGACCCGGCCTGAATTGAGGGAGAAACTTTGGATCATCGTAAAGGCACTTCAATCAGGATTGAAAGAAAATGGCTTCGATATCGGAAACACTGAATCGCCCGTCACACCGATATTTATGAAGGGCGGAGTAGGAGAAGCCACCCAGATGTTGTATGACATGAGGGAGAATTACGGAGTGTTCTGTTCCATCGTGATATACCCTGTCGTTCCCAAAGGGGTCATTATGCTTCGTCTTATCCCTACCGCCATTCATACACTGGAAGATGTTAAGAACACTATCGATACTTTCAAGCTTGTCAAGCAAAAATTGATTGCGGGTGAATATTCCAAGGGCGGAGTTCCTTATGTTGGTGATGAATTCAGATAGCCTGAAACAGTATGCCTGAAAGACCCAGTTCGGACAACGGAATCTTATGGTTTTTTTATAAGACCAGGCGAAAGATCCATTTTCTGAGAACCCGGGGTACCATGTTTCATAAAACACCCGCCGAGGATCGTCTGAAAATTCATTCTGCTTCACGGCTGAAGAGATCAAGAAGAAGACGGAGAAAATTCCGTCATATGTTTTTTTATTTCCGGTCCGGAACGCTGAAACGATATAACCGTAAGCTCAATGCCGAAATCCGGAAGGTAAAGGAAAGCCCGACAAGATACCAACGACTTTCAGGGAAAGCTATTGTTCATGAAGCTATTCCTGCAATTTCATCACCTAAACCTTCGTTCCGGGAACGCCTCCATCGCTCGATCAGAATGGTAAGGTATGTTATCAGAAAAGCAAGGCAGAGAAAACCAAATCCTGATGTCTCACCCGGCAAAAAGAGATCTAAGATATACCGCAAGCTCCGTTATCTTTATCGTAGGGGTAACCTGTTTAATATCAATTTAAGGGCAATACTGGAATTCATGGACCGAAATTATTCCTTCCTGGGAAAGGGAAAATACTTGATAATACTACTGAATTCCACCTTCATTTTTCTGCTGGCCTATCTTTTTGTTTTCCTGCTTAAAGAAATGGCAGCTGTTATAGCAGCAAGCACTTTCGACATCAAGTCGGTAATGATGTATTATGATGTTGAATATCTTATCCGCAGCAGGGATTGGACTGTAGATGCAATTAAACTTGTATTCAGCGTGGGGCCTTTTTTTGCAATCATGCTAACATTGATCGCTGTTATCATCTTTGCCATATCAAGCCATGAAAACTGGACTGTCCGGCTTTTTATCATGTGGGTTGTCCTTCATGCCTTCACCCAGTCATTCGGAGAAATGATTTTCGGCGCGCTCCTGAATCAGGGGTTCGGATGGGTGCTGGCTTACCTCTATGTTGATGAAACCGCGAAAATGCTGCTCGTGGTCGGGATTTTACTGGGAATGCTGTCTGGAGGGTTGTTTCTTTCCCGATTCATACTGCTGACAGGAAACATCTATTTCAATACTATCGGAAAAGTTAACAGGATCCCGTTTCTCATGTCACAGATCTTTCTTCCTTTCCTGATTGGAACAGGGATAATTATATTGGTAAAACAGCCCCTGATAAATAGCTTTGAATTGGTTGTGGAAGGATCAATGTTCTTTATAATTCTTCCGGCCATGTTGCGCGCCCGTTTTTCTAATGATCTTTTCTTTGATGAAGAGCCAAGGAAAATCCGTATTAAGTGGGTTTGGGTCTTAATTACCCTTGCGTCATTTATCCTTTTCAGGATTTATTTCTGGAAAGGTGTCCGGATATAGGGACCAATTCAGAATGCAGAATGCAGAATACAGGAATTAACAGTGCTTGCCGGGATGAAGGATTATGGCATTCGGAATTTGTTTAATCAAGAAATGATTAGCTTATTCTCATAGATTGTCTTTCCCCCATCCAGTTTCAAAAGGTAAATTCCCTTTTGAAGGTGAGTAAGATCAAGCGAGAAAACTGTTTTGTCACCCGCCTCATCCATCGTTCCTGACTGGAGCAACCGACCGGTCATATCGAATACCGAATAGTGAAAGGATGTTTCTGATTCAGGAAGAAGCACGTGAATGTTGCCATTGGAGGGATTGGGATAGACAAAAACAAAAGTCTTTTGGTTTTCGTTCTGAATCCCAAAATTAAGGGGAACCATTCTTACATTAAGTCGTGTTGTGTTCCGGTTCACAACGTTGATTCCATTGATTGTTTTGGGGTAATACCCTACGCAGGTGAATGTAAGTGCCCAGGTACCCTGAGCAATCGGCCTATAATACCACCCATTATTAGCTTTTGAAAATTCCCATGAATTGTCGATGTCATGACCTGTTATAAAGACCTTGGCTTTGATCGGATTTTCTGTAACGGTATCGGTGACCTGCCCGTTGATCCCATAGGAGCATTCTTCAGCGTAGTCTAAAAACGATCGTTTATTATAGTTCCAGTAACTGATCAATTGACTGGCAGGCAATATTTTAATATATGATAGCTCAATTGTTACTTCACGTCCATAGTGAAAATAGGTTGTATAGTCCTGTCGACCGCCGGTGATGGTATACCAGGCATAGCCGTTTGTGATCCCGTTATCCAAATCGGTCATATACCCGGCTGGACTGTACACGTGGGCTGTATCGGCATATTCGCGGCTTACAAACCGAAACCAGGTATCATCGGCATGAAGCTTCGCCCAGGTATCCCAAGGATAATTTACTACTTCATTCCCACCATGAAAATTTGCCGACATCACAAAATGGTGAATGGAATCATAATGCATGAATGCCATAGTCTCCATCTGCCAGACGTTTCCGTCGGGATGAGGGCCGGCAGCGGGATCCGGGAAGTTTCGGTTCAGATCAACTCCGTTTGCATTGTACCGTTGTGCACCGTTTACCGTGTTGTTTCCGCCGTGATAGGTTCCGTCAGGATTGGCTAACGGGTTAATGTAGATCTGGTAATTATTCAGAAGGTTGGTGATCCTGGTAACGGAACCATAACCGCTCAGCAATGAATCGATCAGATGCATCATCAGTATGTAACCGCAGGTTTCATCGCCATGCATGGAAGAGGTATAAAAAAACTCAGGTTTTCCCCGGTTCACATTGACGCTGTCGCTGAGCTTGACGGCCAGCAGCAACCTCCCCTGTATGGTGGTCCCTAAAGTATCCAACCGGCAGATGGCGGGATAATCCGAAGCAAATCCTTGCATATAGGCAACATACTGGGTGTATGTCGGATAAAAATTCCAGACGGTACCGGAATGGGGGCTTTTCTGGTTTCCTCCCATATTGAGTTCGGATTCACTAAGCAAGGTTCCCGGGTGAGGAAGAATAATATAGGTGTAACCCAGGTCAAGGAAACGGTTGAATTCTTTCCTGTTGGCATAAGCGTAAACATCATTTCCTTTAACATTGTCTATCGATATGATCTTCGTTAACCCCGGAATTTCATCCCGGTCAAATATCTGAAAAGAAAAATAGATTTCTCCATTCTTCAAAAACAGATCATCCAGGATTTGCTGCTTATTCTTTTGT
>JBEKST010000255.1:0-4443 GCA_049516815.1 Bacteroidales bacterium
ACGCTTAGATACACGCGGGTCAATTACCAGCAGGTGATTGTCGCTATTTATGATAGAGTTTCTCACCTTCCATGTGCCATTGAGTTCCAGGGTTCCCCTGTCTAAAGGGAAAGAAGTAAAGGTAATCAGATAGGGGTTAAATATAGAGGCAGGAATTCTTTGGATTTGATAATGCATATCAAAATCCCCCTTGTTTTTGGGGTTTATGCTCAGGGTCACTGATACATCACCATATGGCTGAATCCCGGATTTAAGCGTGGCTTTCTCACGCTTTCGATTTTTATTGATCGAATCTGCAAGAAAATAGAGTGGATTTGCATCCAGGGAAAATTTCTCGCTGATAGCAAAGTCATTGAATTTCAGGTCGCCTCTGTAAATTGCCAGCCGGTTAATCTTGTAATCACTCTCAAAAAAGTTGTCTGCGAGTCCTTTTATGTACCTGGCAATTGTTTGAATCAGGTTGAACTTTCCCGGGTCTGATGACAGGGTTGTTCCGTTTTTTCCAAACATCATTTGCAGGTTATCCAGATAATCATAACGCTCATATTTGAAATAAGGATGACTAAGCGATAATGAATCGAAAATATATTTGTGGTCCTTCGGATTCAACTCATCTATTTTTAATACTATTTTTTCACACGCCGCATAATCATCACCCGGATTTTTCCCACAATGAAAATCACTCAATGCCAACAATCCTTCTGCATCCAAATTATCACGATCTTTAAAATTTCCTGTTGCTTTAATATCTGCATCCAGAACAGTGCTGAAATTTCCGTAGTTGACCAGGTCTTTGAGGTATTGTTCAAGAAATTTCAGATCGAGTTTTTGAATGATTGCGGTAAGACGAAAATCCAGGTTTCTGAAATTAATGGTAAAATTGCCTTCTGCACTACCGGTTCCGGTTCCCGACAAAAATGAGTATTTTACCGCAATGGTATCTGCGTTCCAAAGCTTACCGTTACTTTCAAGATTTACTTTTTTGATAAAAATAGTCACCGGGGTTACCTCTTCCCGATACCAGAACTCTCCGTTTTCTATTTTTATACTCTGAATAGTAAAATGAAACGGCGCCGGAGTGGTTCGAGATTTTTTTGGCGTAAATAGTTTTATCAGATCACTGAAATTTAAAACCTTTTTATTTTGAATTATTATTCCTTTTGGCTGATCTAATGTGATTTCTGATATTTCAATCGTTTTTGATAGCAGTTTAAGCATGGCAAAATTTGCATTGACCCCTTTTGCTGAAAAGAAGATGCTGTCGCCTTTCCTGTAATCAGGAATACTTTTTGATTCATAAATTTTCAGGTTGCTGATATGAACGTAACCGGTAAAGGGATTTACGTAAATCCAGCTCATTTTAATGTGCCTTCCCGTGTACTTCTCCACATACTTTTCAAGGAGGTACTTTGCGATTGGGGAAAGCAATAATATAACAACCATCACTGCAACGATGATGGAACCGCTTACAATAAGGATTGTTTTTTTTAATCTGGTGTCTGCAATTTTCATTTTTAGATTATCCAAAACACTTGCCAATTAAGCAGGAAGCGATTTTCTGATAATTATGGCGGACCGGGTTGTTCTTCTTTTACGTATTACCTGCTGGCAGTGAGAAGATGTTTATTCGATAAATTCCAGCGGAGGCTTACACCCACTGCATCTGGAGATGTAGACAAGCCCAAAGAAAGATATTTACTGCATGGAAGCTTATGCAATGCAGGAACGACAATCCCAAGGACTGCACCAAGCCCAAACCCAACCGCAATATCTGACGGAAAATGATCCAATGATCTTATTCGCGCATATCCCATTAACAAAGGAGGAACCGAAGCAGCGAGGTACAAAAGATATTTTGCTGCTCCGATATTGGGATGATAATCGCAATATACCTTGACCATGAAAAAAGTACTGTAGGTGCAGGAAGCTACATGTCCGCTATAAAATGAATTGCGGTTGTTGCTGTTTTCTTGGGCAGCAAGACCTAATTCGGGATAGTAAACCGCCGGCCGGTAACGGTTCTGAAAGAATGGCCCCAGGAGGCTATAGTTGTAAAACGTAAAAGTAATGGTATGTCCTTCCACATACATAAACAGTATGTGAAGCCAATCCTTGCGGATGTTTTTATCAATCATTAGCAAGCTGGGTAACAGAAAAATTCCAATTTCCCCATCATCGGAGATCTTCTTCCACAGGGTGCGGTCCGATGTTGGTTGTTTTAACGCCCACTTATCAACAGAATTTAATAAATTTTTCTGCTGATCCGTATTCGCAAAAGCCACTTCTGCAGAATCAAGCGACGCCTTATGTTTTAAGCGGGGGATGGCAATTATATCTCCAGCCATCCCTGCGATTATTACAGCCCCTTCCACAAAATAATTAATACGATAGACTTTTGTTTTTAAAGGTTTCACCGTAGAGTCGGGCGAACCGCAAAAAGCATTGACGCAAATAGTCAGCGCAGCCAATAAACAATATATATTTTTCATGATGCACAATGTTAATTTTGATTTAATAGGCTTCCACATCTGGCAGGTAATAATAGCGCACTTCGTTAAATCCGACAGAACCCCATGGCGGAGGTACACCCATATGAACATTCACTGAAACTTGCGCCTGCATTGCACTTGCAAGAAACAACTCCATTCCGATAGTGAACGATTTTAAAGTTTTCATCTTAATTGATTTTAAAAATGAATGATTTTCAAAGTACAAAGGTGCGTCCTATACTTCAGGAAAGCCTTACACAATTGCCGAAAAGAGTTACATCATTCACACATTCCGGGTGGTACTCGTTTAATTTGCATAACAGGAAAAGATCAAATTCCGGAAGGAACTGACCGATTTTCATATTGGGATTAAAGATTCGAAGAACCCAAATGGTTTTGATCTTTGAAACAAGGGCATTCTATCTGGATTCTCAGAATTCCTGGAACCTTATTGGAATCAAGTGAGTCCCCCATTGGTTTTCATCAAACCATAATAAAGATGCAGGAGCTTTTCATACGATTGTTCGATGCGGTACTTAAAAGAACTTTCATAATACTGTATTTTTGACTTAGCCAGTTCATCAGGATGATCAATCCAATAATCTATTTTTCTTGTCAGATCTTCAACATTATCCATCGTGAATAAAAACATTTGGTCTAAAGCAAATTGTTTTGTTGCACTCTTTGGACAATCCGCGATGAGCACCGGTAACCCGCATCCCATCGCCTCAAGGACGGTCATACATTCCACTTCAACAGTTGCTGAATGAATATAAAGATCTGAAAGATTGTAGTAATAAACCAATTCTTCGGGTGAGAGGGAAAGAAAAATTGGTGGATTAGTAAGGATATTCCCTGTTTCCACAAGTTCTTCCTTCCTAGGACCTTCTCCGATTAAGATCAATTGTATTTTTTCCTTATACCTTGAATTATTTACGGCTTGAATTATTAATTCGTGTCTTTTCTCAGGAGCAAATCTACCCACGGAAAGGATGATAAATTTATCTTTCAGTCCATCATCCCTATTAACTTTCGTGGGTTTGAATATAGGGAGAAATCCATTCGAGATAATTACTGCAGGAGATTTAAGGCCATATTTATGAAGTTCATCTTCGGCAAATTTACTTGGGCAGATTACCAAATCCGATTTATTGTAAATCTGTTTTATCCAGAACTTATAACAGTAAAAGATAAATTTTTCAGAATGAATTCCGGCATTCATTGCAAGGTGTTCTGCCTGGATATGAAAAGTGGTAACCACTGGAATATGTGAACGTTTTGCAATTTTAATCGAGTTTATTGCCAGAAAGAAAGGGAATTGAACATGAAGAATATCCATTTCTTTGATCGTTTTACGAAGAATCTTTTTGGAAGGGAAAGCAAGAGGTGTGTGCATTCGCTTCATGATCCTTTTCATCCCGAATGGATAGAATTTTGGTAAAAGAATCTTTCCGGGGGCTGGTGCTCCAGTGGTGATCACAGAAATAATATGATCCTTTTTCAATAATTCTACAAACCGTTTTGTCGAGATTACAGCTCCATTTTTAGAATTGTCATAGCAATCTATGACCATGGCTATTTTTAATTGTTTTCTGATTTGTAAATCACTATTCATTTTTAAACACCATTTTCACTAAACGATCCTGTACTGGAAATAATAAAATTCTTAGTACAATGCCAAGGTACAATAAATTATCGGATATCTTATTGGGTGCCTTAAAAATCCAACCTCTTTTGGAAATATCCTATTCAGACTGTCGGAGTGGTTTCTGGAATCGGAATTACCCAGAATGATTGAGGCAAAGAATCCAAAATCTTCGAAAGATGAAATAATGACAGTGGAAGAAGTTGGCCTTTACCATGGCATCGATCAGGGCGGTTCTGCGCGCGAGGTCCATCGAGGCTTCGGTATAGAACATCACCGGAAAGCCATGCGCCTGCTGCCATTTCTCCA
>JBEKST010000256.1:0-4359 GCA_049516815.1 Bacteroidales bacterium
GGATGATAGTTTTAATCTCATCGGGAGTCAGCAGGTCAGATGCTTTCTTGGTTACTTTATTTTTGGCCGGGGGTTTGAGAGCCCGGACCTTCTTCTCAGGTAGATTGCTGTATCCGTTTTCGATTGCCCAGAGAAGGAACCGTTTGAGGATCACCACATGGTCCGCGAGGGTGTTCTGCTTGAACGGTTTCCCCCGCTGGCTTTTCCCGGCCTTGAGCGCATCGATACCGGCATACACCCCGCCCATGGTGAGCTCGCGGTAAGGCCCGATGAACCGGCGCCAGCCAACGAGATTGAAGGTGAGCATGTTGGCCCGGCCGGTGCAGATACCAACCGAGGCCCGCTTTTCTGCAAGGAATTCACGGATCAGGGCCGAGTCTTCCTGAGTTAAAAGACCGGAAGCAAGACCGGCATTGATCGTGTGGTTCGAATACTCGGGTTTGATAGTTGAGAAAACATCTGACTGTGTAGCTGTTGGGGTAGACATGAAAGAAGGTTGACCAGACTACCTAAAAGAGTTCTGATGCGATTCCAACTTTTGGTCTATATACCCCCGACCAGATTCGAACTGGTGTCGCCGGATCCAAAGTCCTGCATGATTGACCGCTACACTACGGGGGTCCTCGACGAATAGACCACTAATCTAACAATTTTTAGACCCGGTGATCATATCCCCTTTTATTTCGATGTCTGAACTCAAAAAAGCATTGATGATTTCAATATAGAAAATACTTGAGTTCAGAGTCGTGACTAATTTTTAGAGGTGTAAAAAAATTTTCGATTTTGTATTATTCTATCTTAAATTTTTTTTAAATTAGAATTTTCATTTTGGTTTTTGATCATTATACCAAGGAGTTCTACTTGTGAAAATTTGATTTCCATATATAATATAGAATATTATGAAAAGTAAAACGGTAATTCCGAAGGAGTAAATTGGATAATAATTTTGAGGGCTGTAAATAAGGACACAGATCGAATATAATAAACATGCTAAAATAAATGATGGGTATAATTTAACATTAAATGACTCATCATTATGGATTGTCCATGTGAACCAAATGGGAAGGATGACAATAGACATTTGTACAGCATTTTCAAATACAGGAGAGTTATGATCCCAGAATAAAAAAATAATTAAGATGACAGAAGAGAGTATTCCTAGAATACTGCTCGATCGAGTCAATTTTGATGATATATTGAAATCAAGAGTCATATTTAAGGCCCTTTTACAACAGGTGGGCCAATAGGACTATAACAATATATCCGCCGATAATAACGATAATTGCTGCAGCCACAAGCTGATAAGCATCGTTTGCTAACCCGCCGGAATCATTCATATTTTATCCTCGTTAAATATTTGTCTAAGTAATATTAAAAACATATGGTTTTCTAAATGAAAAATATTAACAAATTGGAACCTAGTTTGGCTAATACATTATTTACTTTCAATCCATTAGCGGTAATTAACGATACCACTCATAGAAAAACCCTCATCACCCCAACTTTCTTCTTCGATATTTACACCGATCTCATTGAAGAACTCTTCAAGTTGTTTGTTAATTTCGGTATCATAGTCATACATACTATCCGGTGGACAGAAGACGTGAGCCCACGCCTCAATAATACAAGAACCATCCTCGGGAATTTCAGTTCGTTCTACATGATGAATAAGTAAATAGTTTTTTAAAATTTCCTTGAATTCATCAGAACCGTCACCCTGTTTCAAGTTCCTTTGTGGGCAATCCTCTTCACATTTTGCGGGATTGCAGACAATCATCGGAGGTTTTGGTAACCTCAATTTCCGTTCTTCCAGTTTTCGTTTTCCTGATCGCTTGTCAATCATAATCAATACCTCCACTTTTTAACGTCGGATTTTGCCGAATGAGAATGTCTTCACCAATCCCTAACTCTGGATTACGAACAGAAGTCGTAAGCCACGTATAGCACGGATCATCTATCACAGGTCTTTTCATAGCGTGAGATAAATCCCGGGAACAGCCGAAGAACCGGTATCCTTGTTTCCATGCAATTGCATTGAAGACCAGTTCTTCCGGCGTCCAATTCGGGATAGTTTCAACAAACGTTTTTGCCAGGTATTTCATCAGGTAATTCCGGAGGGATTTTACTTCGCCGGATTGGTGCATCTGTTCGAACGAGAAGTCAAGACCGTGTTTGTAATCCCCGGCTTCTATGACCCGTGACCAGTGGTTCTTCAGCCGGTCCTTTTCCGGATTGGTAAACTCCGTGAAGTATCCCGCATGGATGTGAGGATACCCGGATTCCGGTTGAGGTTCAGCGATCCAGAAGTACGGCACGCCCTTTCGGATCTTGTTCCTGATCAGCATGGATGCCTTCCAGTATCCATTTTTCAGGATATCCCATGATTCGTCAATTGTGAATCCTTTCCCCCGTTTCCTTCGGGCATATGCTGAATTGTGGTAGGTTGTGAATGTAAGCAGGGAAAGAGGGAGAGGATTGGTTTTTGCCCATTCATCGAGTTTGTAAAATTTTGCCAGCCTTGCTTTCATGTATTCGGGTTTCCACCGGTGGATGTAAGGCAGGACATACGTGACAAGATTATCAATCCGGCTATCATAGCCTTCGATAATAAACTGTATTTTCTCTTTGTGCCGAAGATACTCGATAAACTGCCAGCATAACGGGAAATACCGGTTCAATTTTGAATGCCTTTTTACCTGAAGCAACGACGGAACTTTGATCTTTCCATTCTCATCTGGGGTATCAATTAATCTATATGAGCCAAGAGGGGAGGCGCGTCCGCGCCTCCCTCGCGTCGCTCCGCGCCGCGACCAACGACCTTTTGGAGAGATCCCACCCCAAAGGGGTCGCTCAGACGCCTCGTCGGGTCTTCGCTGGGCAGGGAGGTTAGAATCCTCTGCTCCGCTAGGTAGAGCAATCTTTTGAGAAGTCACCGAATCACCTGCTCTTCAGATCGTCCTTTTCAATCCGGGCTTTTCCGACCTTTTCCAGAGCCCGGGCCATCAGCTGTTCCATAGGGTGCAATGCCCTGAAGATATCGTGAGGAATAACAAGGATTTCTTCACCGATTCCCGTTTGAGAATAGCACACCATCTGAAGTGTTTGCTGCATTCTGACCTCCCTGCGTGGTAACGAACCGACAGAAGAGGGATAACGCTGTCAGCCCGTATTCACCGTTCCTTTCACTCATCTGAATCTGTGTTTTCATATGTGGAATTCCTCCTGCGTTTTTCACGCATCATCTGCCGAAGCTCTTTTTTTGAAACGTCAATCAGGCCGGTTTCTTCTCGGAAGAGCACACGGTCAATACTGTCAGTGTCAAAGAAATCGCCAGGGAAAGCGATGTCGATAACCCCTTTGATAATGTCACTGTTAGATGTTGACGAATGAACTTTGAGGATCTGAATCGCGTCATAGACTTCATCAGACACTTTAATTGCCTTCGACATATGGTGTACTAAGGTAACCTAGCATAAATAGTTTTGCTAAAAATAAGGACAGATCAAACTTTTAATTCTTTCACGAGGTCGAGGAAAACGGCTTCCGCTTTTGGATTTGATGCAAAAACCTTCTGGAGTTTTTGTGCGGTAGTATCGAGCTGGATTTTTGCTTCTTCCGAAAGGGTGAACCCACACTGACCACAGAATCGTTTTCCCGGGGGATTGATGGAGCTGCACTGGGGGCAGGTAATGGGATCAAGTGTCTTCTCGCGCTCTTTGAGTTTCTGGGAGGTTTTTATCCCGGCCTTCTCCAGGGCATACTTTGTGATATAATCCTCACCGGGCTTCGCGTAGACCTGAAGCATTGGCGTTTTAAGGGTCCCCCAGTTCTTTAGCATCAAATAACTGGAATCATAGCCATCTGTGACATCATGGGTAATCCTTGACGGACGGAAAATTGAGGGACTTAACCGTTCGATACCGGTTTTCTTTCGCAGGGACCGGATCAGACGCACAATGGCATCCATTTCAAGAGAGATATGTTCCCCACCAGCAGATTCGTAAACACGATGACTTACAAATACGGGTGCGGAACCCGCAGGTTCTCCGGGATAATCCGTTCTCCATTGTGCAAAATAGGGAGTGCTGAATGTTAATCGGATGGCGCGCTCCTTTCCCGTTTTTGCGGAGGTCCTGATTAGAGATCCATATTCGTCGAAGATTACATCCTCCCAAGTAAGCTTTCGTAAGTCTACGGGTCGGAGGCTACCATCATACAGCATGCTGACTATTGCACGGTCCCGGGAATTTGAGCAGGCATCGATCGCCTTGAGCACTTCATCTTTGGTAAGCATGTCTGAGGGTTTCTTTGCGCTCCAGTCCATGCCCGGGGATCTGATAGATCGAATCTTTTTCTCAT
>JBEKST010000257.1:0-4343 GCA_049516815.1 Bacteroidales bacterium
ACAAGGCATAATGAAGTTGCCCCCAACCAGTATGAATGTGCCCCGGTTTTTGAGGAAGCCAATCTTTCTGTGGATCATAACCAGCTTATCATGAACCTGATGGAAACGATTGCCAGACGGCATGACTTTACAGTTCTATTTCACGAGAAACCTTATAGTGGTGTGAATGGATCGGGCAAGCATAATAACTGGTCGCTGGCGACAAACACTAAAGAAAACCTGCTTTCTCCCGGCAAGACCCCGGAGAAAAACCAGCGGTTCCTCACTTTTCTTGTCAACATTATAAAGGCTGTGCATGACCATGCAGATCTGATCCGTTCCATCATTGCAACACCGGGTAACGATCACCGGCTTGGTGCCAATGAAGCCCCGCCGGCAATCATTTCTGTTTTTCTCGGAACCCATCTTTCCGCCATGATCGATATGATCGAAAAAAGTGATAAGAAAATTACCCTAACAGCACGAAAAGGAAAAGCAACCCTGTTCAAGAACCTCCCACGAATCCCGGAGATCCTGGTCGATGAAACCGATCGTAACCGCACCTCTCCCTTTGCCTTTACCGGTAATAAATTTGAATTCCGTGCAGTTGGAAGTTCGCAGACATGTGCTCCGGCCATGATCGTGCTTAACCTAATCCTTGCTGATCAATTGCAGAAATTCAAAAAAGAAGTTGATCGGCAAATCAAAAACAAAGTAAGCAAGGATGACGCGATTTTTAATGTCCTCCGAAAATACATTCTGGAATCCCGGAATATTCTTTTCGAAGGAAATAATTACAGCAAGAAATGGATCGAAGAAGCTACCCGGAGAAAACTCTCCAACCATGCCACTACTCCCGAAGCTATCAAGGCATTGGTTTCGAGAAAGACCATCAAACTTTTTGAAGAGAATAAAGTGCTGACCGGCCGTGAGCTGAAAGCCCGGCATGAGATCTATCTGGAAGATTATTCAAAGAAACTGCAGATCGAATCACGGGTGCTGGGCGACCTTGCAACCAACCATATCATCCCGGGGGCCATCAGATACCTTAACACACTTTGTGAATGTGTACAAAGGTTGAATGAAGTCCTCGACCGAAATATTTTTTCGAAAGTTTCAGGGAACCAGGTTGAAACAATTACGGAGATCTCCGAACATATCGCCCAGGTAAAATCGTTGGTGAATGAAATGCTTGAAGCAAGAAAATCAGCCAATAAACTGAATGATGCCGAAGACAAAGCCTTTGCTTACTGTGAACATGTTTTTCCTTATTTCGAGAAGATCCGTTATCATACCAATAAACTGGAACTCCTTGTTGATGATGAAATATGGTCATTGCCCAAGTATAGGGAGCTTTTGTTTGTAAGGTAATATTAACTGGTGAACTGGTGAACTGGTGAACTGGTGAACTGGTGAACTGGTGAACTGGCGAATTGGCGAGTTGAGGTTGATAACCAAGTATATAAAAAGAATTAATGACATATTGTCATAGGCATTTTGTTATTTTACGACATTTCGTCTGATAATAAAGTAAAAAATCCGGTGGTATAAAAATTGATCAGTAGTGATCAAAATTCAAATATTTAATTTAATGAAGGGAGGATTGAATTATGAGTATCATCAGATTTAACAGACCGAACGCTTTAACAGATGTTTTTCAGAATTTTTTTGACAATGATTTTGTTGATTTATTCAACCGCAAGGGGATGGATCCTTTAGCCAACATCCTTGAACACCCTGATGCCTTTGAGCTGGAACTCGCCGCTCCCGGGTTAAAAAAAGATGACTTTAAAATCCATCTGGAAAATAACGTCCTGACGATTTCTTCGGAAGTCAGGGATGAAAAGGAGGAAGAAACCAAGAATTACACCCGGAAAGAATTCCACTATAGTTCTTTCAGCAGGTCATTTACACTTCCCCGCATCGTTGATCTAGACAAAATTAAAGCCGACTATGAAAACGGCATTCTGAAAGTCATGCTTCCTAAAAAAGAAGAAGCAAGGCTGGATCTTAAAAAAGAAATTAAGATTTCATAACATTCTGTTAAGGTAAGAAAGAGGCTTCCCGCGGAGCCTCTTTTTTTTTACGCCCTTTCTGCAAACTTTTTATTTCTTTACTTTTGCCGTTCCAATTTTCATTCATGAACCGGAACATCAAGGCACATCTGGCACTTCTCCTGACGACATTAATTTTCGGGATACATTATTCGATCGGCAAAAGCCTGATGCCTGTTCCATTCCAACCCATGCAATTAATGTTTTTGCGTTCCCTGGGAGCTGTTCTTCTTTTCTGGGTCTTCCAGCAATGGTTTATCCAAGAAAAAGTGGCGCGGAAAGATCTGCTGATGCTTGCCTTGTGTGGTTTTTTTGGATTTGCTGCCAACCAGGCCTTGTTTTATCAAGGACTGAACCTGACCACGCCCGTTGATGCATCCATCATACATGTGATGAATCCTATATTTGTCCTAATTTTTGCAAGCATCCTTATCCATGAAAAAATAACCTTTGTCAAAGTTATTGGGATCGTACTAGGAGCCATAGGTGCCTTTATCCTGATCCTTTACGGAAAAATGATGAATATGAGTACGAACTCTTTTGCAGGCGATATCCTGGTGATGTTCAACATGCTGTGTTACGCCATGTACCTCGTGCTGATGAAGCCCATGGTGGGAAAATACAACTCGATGACGGTTTTAAAATGGGTTTCTTTTTTCGGGTTCCTCTTCATCCTGCCTTTCTCTGTAAAAGGAATCACGGAATTGCACCTGGCGTCCATTTCGGTGAATGCATGGCTGGGCGTTGGATATGTGGTTGTTTTCAACACTTTTATCGCATACCTCCTGATAAATTTTGCCTTGAAAACGGTTGAAGCAAGTATGGTAAGTTTTTATACTTACCTTCAACCGGTCATTGCATCGGTCATGTCTGTTTCACTGGGAACGGAAGCTATCACGTTTCCTAAGATCATATCAGCCTTCCTGATTTTCGGGGGTGTTTTCCTTGTAAGCCGGGTAAAGAAAAATTCGTCTGTACGGGTTAAAGCAGGTGCCGGAAAGGAATGAGGATTGCTTCGAAGATCTTTTCAATCAACGGCCTGGATGTCCATTTTTCATAATCGAATGTTTCCGAATTGGTCAGGGTTTCGTGCAGATGCTCATGCAACTGCCTCATTACTTCAGGCTCCTTGCCGATCAATGCGATTTCATATTGGTAGCGGAAACTCCGGTAATCAAAATTTGCAGAAGAGATGGAGAAAATCCTGTTATCAATAACCATCAGCTTAGCGTGCAGGTTATGGGGGATAAAAAACATCATTCTTACGTTGTTCTTGGAAAGCATACCGAGATATCGATTCCGCAGGATATCGATCATCCTGACATCTGAATGTTTCGGCATGATCACTGTGACATCGACACCCCGCTTTGCAGCATCCATCAATGCTTTTCTCAATAAAAATCCCGGCAGGAAATAGGGCGTTTCAATGATGACGGAAGATTGTGCATTTCGGAGCAGCTGAACATATTTCTTTTTCATCCTCTGCAAAGGGATGGAAGGCACATCGCGCACGATTTCCCAATCGCCCATTTTCATGGTCCGCGTGAAGACCAGTTTGTTCGGGATAAGATAAGGGTTGATGTTTTCATAATTCTGAAGGAAGACTTTTCTAAACAACACGCTCAGTTCTCCCTTGATCCTTAATGCGAGTTCCCTCCAGTTCAGGTTGTAACCGGTAATATTCATTGAACCAATATAGCTGATTTCATCGTCAATGACGATTATTTTCCGGTGATCCCTGCGGTGGCCGCGCGTGAATATATCAGTATTCAGTTTTATCTTTTCAAAAAACTTGACTTCTCCCCCGTATCTTATCAATTCTTCAAAAAACGAATCGGAAACCGGTCCCCTGCCCCAGGAATCAATCATAAGTTTTACTTTCACGCCTGCATGCGCCTTGCGTGTGAGTGCATCACGGAATTTTACACCCATGTGATCGTTGGCGAATTTATAGGTTTCCAGGTAGATGAAATTCCGTGCCAGGGCAATGTCGCTGAGCATGACATTATAGAACTTCAGAGGATCGTCGAGTACAAGGAATTCCATGAAGTAAAATTATAATTTTTTTGTGTAAGTTTGCAAAAAAGGATGTATGATCATTTCCATGACAGGTTATGGGAAAGCTGCAGCAGAACTTCCCGGAAAAAAACTGCTCATTGAGATCAAATCATTGAACAGCAGGGGACTTGACTTATCGGTCAAATTGCCTGGAGCTTTCCGGGAAAAAGAAGCAGTTTTGTGATAAAGAGTCTTTAACCAATCCCTATTCAGATTCGAGAATCTTATTCGGCAATCCTCAAATTACAGTTA
>JBEKST010000258.1:0-4328 GCA_049516815.1 Bacteroidales bacterium
TAACAGAGAAAAATGCGGGCAATCCGACTATTTTTGCAATAGGTCATGCGCATATAGATCCTGTGTGGCGCTGGAATAAAGATGAAGGATATGCAGAAGTATTTGCAACATTCCGATCGGCACTGGACAGGATGAAAGAATATCCTGGTGTGGCATTTATTGCAAGTTCCGCACAATTTTATGAGTGGGTTGCAAAAACGGATGTCACTATGTTCAACGAGATAAAAAAAAGAGTCGATGAAGGCAGATGGAATATTGTCGGAGGATGGTGGATAGAGCCGGATTTGAATTGCCCATTAGGAGAATCGCTTATACGGCAAGGACTTTACGGACAACTTTTTTTTCAGAAGAATTTCAGTAAAAAATCAAAGGTTGGTTTTAACCCTGACTCGTTCGGCCATCCATGGACATTACCGCAGATACTGACTTCTCAGGAACTGGAAGCATATTGTTTTATGCGTCCGAATATAACTGAAAAGCCGGGTATACCTGCGCCATTATTCAACTGGCAAGGTCTGGATGGGACTAAAATACTTGCTGTGCAGATTGCTGGTTCCTATGATTATGAAAAAAGCAAAGATTTTGAGACTTATCTTGGGAAAATAAAAGAACGTTATGCAAAAGATCTTCCTAAAATAAATACATTCCCTTTCTTTTACGGAGTTGGCAATCACGGGGGCGGACCAACAATTGCAAATATTAAAAAAATAAAAGAACTGGCAGCAGGTAAATGTCCGAACATGCATTTCGGCACGTTGGAAGGTTTTGTCAACCAAATTAAGTCAATGCAAAATTCGTTTCCATTACTTGATGATGAATTGCAGCATCATTCCTGCGGCTGTTACTCTGCCTGTTCAGATATAAAGATGTGGAACCGTCAGGCAGAAATTGCATTGTTATCGGCAGAAAAAATATCATCACTCACTACTGTCCTGTTCAACACGCTGGATCAAACTGATCGGCTGAAAGAGTCGTGGAAAAAAGTGTTGTTCAACCAGTTTCATGATATATTAGCTGGTACAGCAATCGAATCAGCATACATTGATGCACATAATGATCTCGGGTATGCCATGTCAGAAGCAAAAGACATTCAATCAACAGGTATGCAGAAATTAGTAATGAATGTAAATACAGCGGATACAGCATTTAAAAATTCTATTCCTTTTATAGTTTTCAATCCATGCTCATGGGCTGTAAAAAATTATATCCACGTAGAAATGGAAAGAAGCGATTACAGGATTTCGCCTGTACTATACAATTCTGACGGAAAAGAAGTGACATACCAGGAAGTCAGAACGGCAGGTGCCAGGGTTAAATGGAGAGTCAGCGGAATATTTGAAGCAGAAATACCTGCTTTTGGATATGAAATTTTCAGAATGGATTTCAGTAACATAAAGAAACCGGCAAAATCAGATGAAAAGATGAAGATAACAGAAAATTCACTGGAAAATGAATTTGTAAAAATAGTGTTTGATAAGCAAACCGGTTACATAAGTTCTTATTTTGACAAAAAAAATAATCGTGAATTATTATCAAAGCCCGGAGCTGTTCCAATCGTTTTGAATGATCCCGGCGATACATGGGGACATAACATTGTGGCTTATGATCAGGTTATAGGACAATTTGAAAAACCTGAATTTACCATCATGGAAACAGGCCCCGAACGTGCATCATTACAGGTAAAAATGTTCTATGATTATTCGTTTATCATCCAGAATTATTCATTATATAAAAATTCCGGGGAACTGGATTGCATGGTAACTCTCGACTGGCATGAAATACAAAAGATGCTTAAAATAAGCATCCCAACGGTGTTGCCAAAAGGCAAACTGACTTATTCTATTCCATACGGATTTATTGAAAGACAGATGAACGGCAACGAAGAACCCGGACAAACATGGATTGACATAAGCGGAAATGACACCAGGGGAACATTTGGAATATCGTTGCTGAATGACAGCAAATGTGGTTATAGTGTAAAAGACGGAGATATGCAATTGACCGTTTTACACAGCACCGCATGGTCGCATCATATTCCCGACACTGTTCATGTGAATGATGGTTACCGGTACATGGAACAGGGGATTCATGAATTCAAATATAAGCTTATACCTCATAACGGCGACTGGCGGGATGGAAATACTGCCGGAAAATCCGAGGAATATTTGATGAAACCTATAGTATTTCTTACCAATAACCATACAGGAGCATTGCCGAAAAAGAATTCTTTTATCACCCTCACCGGTGAAGGTATTTCCATTTCAGCAGCCAAAATGGCAGAGGATGGAAACGGTTGGGTGCTTCGTTTTGTTGAACTTAATGGAAAAGAAACAAAAGCGGGAATTGAAATCAAGTCAGTTAATAAGTCAGTTGATTTTACAATGAAACCTTGTGAAATTAAGACCTTCCTGATACCGATCAATAAAATCCCCGGAGGAATAAAAGAAGTGAATGTCCTTGAGGAATAATAAGCATCGTTCTGTTTCCTGATTTTATTCTATTTTAATATTCTGTTTCATGTTTTATACAATGCAGAAAGACCTTATTTATTTTGTTGCCCAAAACTTGCCCATTCTGTTTTTTCAGAAAATTTGCTTTATACGATTTTCATTCTGGTGGATCCATCCATGATCTTTGACTATTCAGGAATTTATGACTCACTGCAGCAGCTTCGAACTATTCCCGAGGGGCAGTCTTTTATTTTAAGTGGACTGGCTCCTGTTACACCATTACCGGAGTAATAAATACAAAGTAATCACCGGCAGACGCGTATTTCGTATATTTTTCATTTATACGGTTCCTTTTTTTATCTGATAAAAGTATCCGAATTTATAAAATTTTTAAATATACAGGTTGTCGATATAGGACAAGCCAGTGCTTCGACAGGCTCAGCAGCCAGGCGAGGGGGGATTCAAAAAGTCCAACTGACCGGAAAACACGAAGTGTTTTAAAAAAGCTGTTAAAGGCGGGGCGCGCACTGGGCAAGCCGGAAGGGATTAATTAAAAAGTCCGCTTCTACTCGTACAACTGATTTAAAAAAATCCTGAGTCTTGAACTCATCTGAGCTTTCTCATGAGCGTGGCGAATTGACTAAGGATTGCCTTGGATTATCGAATTCTACTGACTACTTGGACTCAGGTTAGCGTCTTGCTTAATTTATTTTTGAGGAAGACGACAAACATCGATCGTTTTGAACGAAAAAATATCTGTCAGGTAAACTCTAAACATCCTGAATGAAATTGTGGCTCTGCATAAATTATAAACCGGGTATTTCTTTTAAGGGTTCTTCAATTTCTATTTGAAGTGAATTATTGAGCAAAGCAAAAAATACATATTGCGAAACGAGTGAAATCAAATCGATCATCTCTGACTGTTTTAGTTCTCCGCTCCATTTAGCCCAGGCTTTATCACGAATTGTGCGGTGTATAACCAGTTCATCGGTTAACATAAGCAGTGCATATTCGCGGGGAGAAAAAACAGATGGTATCTTTGAAGCTTTCAGGGCTGCTATTTCTGTATCGTTGGCTTTAAACTCTTTAGCAGCAGGCACATGATGCTTCCATACATAGTTGCAATTGTAAAGAAATCCCATCCTTAAAATAATAAGTTCCTGCTCCCGCACAGATAATCCCATTTGAAGCTTTGAAGTAACCCAATAATCAAGAAAAGAGCCCATAGTTTGTGGATTATACATGAGTGTTCCAAAAACATTGACAGGCGTATAACGCCCCTTCAACCCAGCTCCGGGTAGTCGTTCCACTGTTGCTATCCATTCTTTTTTCATTTCTTGCATGGGAAGAGGAACTATCCGGGATCCTTTTTCCTGCTGTGCTCGTTTTTGTGCTTGTGTTCCATTCATCCAGAAAAAGAGAAAGGAAGCAATCATTGTAGTTGAAAAAATTGCATTCATGTGATTTGATTTAGACTATGAATATCATTAAAATACAGAATTGAAATAAAAGAAGTAAATTACCACCACCAAAGGTGGTGGCTTTAAAGTTACAACCCTCTAAAATATGGTAAAATCGGAATGGTCTTGTTCCATTTTTCGTTCTTCTTCTTTTTGATATTTGACATACCTAAGAATCATTTCTTCATTGATGCCAACTGCATTCACAAAGTAGACTCTTGACCAGAAATGATTTCCCTTGTATGGTTTCTTTTTCAGGTTGGGATGATTTTTGAAAATGCGTCTTGCTATTTTTACCTTTAAAATCCCCATAAAGTCTGAAACTGACAAACGCGGCGGTATTGAAACAACCGTATGAACATGATCTATTTGAACACTCATCTCGTCAATCTCCACCTCTTTCCAAGAATAAATTTGT